>NZ_KE383887.1:119323-158322 GCF_000422585.1 Hugenholtzia roseola DSM 9546 | reverse complement strand
TCTTGCACTGTTACAGTGGCGTTGCAAGTAGAAATATTGCCGTTGTTGTCCGTTACGGTCAAAACAACTGCATTTGCACCTACATTCGTACAGTCAAAAGTAGTTATATCCAATGCTAATGACTGAATACCGCAGGCATCATTCGAACCATTGTCAATATCAGCAGGCGTGATAGTCGCATTGCCACTCGCATCTAATTGTACCGTAATGTTTTGGCAAATGGCAACGGGGGCTACATTGTCTTCTACCGTAATATCTACCGTACAGGTAGAAACAAGACCATTGTTGTCCGTTACGGTGAGTGTTATCGTATTCAAACCAACATCAGTACAATCAAAATCCGTTTGAGAAAGCGTCATGCTCGCTATGCCGCAATTATCGAAACTGCCATTGTCAATATCGGCTACTGTAATTGTAGCCTGACCATTTGCATCTAATTGCAAAGTGAAAGGTGCTACGCATTGTGCAGTAGGTTGTATCAAATCCTGAACCGTTACGGTTACATCATCGGTATGTGTATTCCCTGCAATATCTGTAACGGTGAGCGTTACGGTATTTGGACCTACATGGGAACAGTCAAAATCTGTTTGAGAAATAGTAGTCGTAGCGATATTGCAGTTATCAGAACTACCATTTTCTATATCGGCTACTGTGATGGAAGCCTGACCGTTGGCATCTAATTGAATGGTAAAGTCTTGCCCCACTGCCACAGGTGGCGTTACATCTTCTACCACAATATCAGTCGTACAAGTGCCGACACAACCAACGCCATCTGTAAAGGTGTAAGTTATCGTGTGCGTACCAACGCCCGCCACAGCAGGGTCGAAAGTAGAAGTGCCGCTATCTACGCCATTACCGCTATAAACTCCACCCGTAGGCATCGCAAAAGTGAGGACAAAGGGGGCAGCGTCGGGGCAGATAATAGGAACGACATCACAGACAGGAACAGGTAGTGGATTGACCGTAATGTCTTGTGTCGCCGTATTGGTACAGCCATTGGCATCAGTATAGGTGTAGGTTATCGTGTACGTGCCTGCTCCTGCTGCAAGTGGGTCAAATTGATTTGCCGTTACCCCTGTACCCGTATAAGTTCCGCCCGCAGGAGTGGCAGTATTGAGTGGAAAGGCAGGTAAATCGATACAAACAGGGGCAATCACAGGAAAAGTAACCGTAGGCAAAGGGTGAACAGTAATGGTTTGTGTAGCCGAAGCGGTACAACCTGTATTATTTGCTACGTGTGTGTAGGTTATCGTATGCGTACCCACACCTGCCACAGCAGGGCTGAAAACACCTGTGGCACTATTGACCCCAACGCCTGAATAAGTGCCTACTCCACGTGGAGGATTAAGCAAACCGCTACCTGCCTGCGTAGGAGGCGCACCACCTGTCAAAGCAAAAGGCGCAACAGTTATACAGACATCAGCCAAAGGCGCAAAGGTTACATTCGCCACAGGGCGCACCGCAATCGTGCGGATAGCCGACCTTGTACAGCCATTTGCATCAGTATAAGTATAAGTCAAGGTTTTATTGCCCAAGCCCGCAATCATGGGGTCAAAGGTAGAGGTAGCACCATCTACCCCCGAACCCGAATAAGTGCCACCTGCGGGCGAACCTTGCGTAAGGGTTATCGCGCCTGCATTGATACAAATACTATTATTAGAATTGATGTTCGCAAAAGTAACCGTAGGCAAAGGATTTACGGTAATAGTCTGTGTGGCAGTACCAATCCCCCCACAATCAGGATAAGAATAGGTTATCGTATGCGTCCCAGCCCCAGCCACATTGGGCGAAAAGACTCCTGTGGCAGTATTGACCCCTGCACCTGAATAAGTCCCCCCTGCTGGCGCACCACCAGTTAGGGCAAAGGGAGCTGCATCAACGCAAACGCTGGTCTGATTAGCAGGCAGCGTAAAAGTTGGGGTAGCAGGCGGATTGAGCGTAACTGTAACATTTTCAGTTAGAACCGTTCCGTCGCAAAGTGTAGCCTGTGCGGTATAGGTAGTAGTGCCAGCAGGCGTAACCGTTACTGTCGGAGTAGAGCTAATAAGGGTTGCACCCTGAAACCACTGAATACCCGAAGGGACAAAGCGCGTACTTTCATTGGTAGCTCCCCAAACGGTAGAGTTTCTACCCGGTGCCGTGTAAGCAATCGTACCATCTATATTATGAACGCCCTGCGTAGCAGTTCCGCCTGCCCAAGCACAAGTATTGGCTTTATTCTGAATGTGGTTTTCTATAATGTTAGTCGTTTCGTGCAAAACCACTTGAAAAGTGCCTGTTGTAGTCGTGCAGCTAAATAAAGGACATTCATTGAAACTCACTATCAGCCTTCTATTAGGTGCAGTCCCTACGGTGCGATAACGAATGTAAGGACCGTTGCCCCCTGTACCCGGATGCCAATCCTGCCAAGGGAACATGATACAGTTTTTCGGAACATTCGCCGCCGTGTTTGGAATGGTCGCAGAGGTAAAAGCGGTTGTCTGTCCTGCCGAAAAGCTAATCCAACCGTTAGAACCTATGTAAAACTGCGTGTAAGAGTTATTAAAGAAGCAGAAATCAAACCCTATCGGAAAAGGACCTTCTACATCATCATCGGTCATGGTTACAGGCGTGCCTAAGGTAAAATCCTCGGGGGCGTAAGGGATTGTTTCAAAAGTATAGCTTGAAGTACCTACACCGCCTGCACTTAGAAGTGTAGCCGTCAGGGTAACATTATCACCCGGGCAAATCGTAGGATTGGCGGGGTTAATCACAATCTGGGCGGATAGCCCTTTGGGTAATAGCAAGCTGGCTAACGAAAGCAACAGCCAGACCCAATGATGCGGGGTTTTGTAAGAAGGAATCTTCTGTAACATCTTGTTTATCATTTATCCTTGGGGTAGATTTTGTGTAGTTTTCTGCAATGATTCAGAAAAACATTTCCTATAAAGGAAATGAGGTGGAAAGTAGCGTTTTAATAAAGTCTGTTAAGGAATAAGGAAAAAGCAAAACTCCATTTTTTATTTTTTTAGCCTTATTACCTCTGCCTTTCCCAAATCTTATACCGACTTTTCGAGGCAAGGGGGAATTTTTGCTTATTCTGCCCTGCTAAATTACTCTTTTTTATTGAAAAATGAAAAAATCCACAATTTCCTTACACACAACCCTTTTTCAAAATTTTTTCGCCCTGATTTCGCATTAAGGCAAAGATAATATAACTCAAATCCTAATATAGCAAAAAAGTAGGGCAAAAAGGGCGAAAAGTTGTTTTTTTAGTGTAAAATACAAATCTTTTTTTTCTACCGCTGTCTATTTTTTGTCTATATCCGACAACAATATAAAAGCCCTTTTTTGTAACCTTTTCAAAAAATCTCGAAAAAATACAGATGTAAAGCACAGCAGCAGGGCGCGGCAATTTCCAAAAGCGATGATTTAGACTTTTTTTGAAAAATAAAAAAAGCATTTTTATCTTTTTTAGAAAAAGTAAAAATGCTTGAAAAGTCAATCCTTTTTATTTTGCTTTTTTAGAAAGCGAATCTACAACGGCTTTCAAGATAGCGCGTGTGCGTGGCGACCACCATTGCGCCAGCATAGGAGCTAAAACCGTTTCCAAATCGGTCTGCTCTAATTTTTCAATCATCTGTGAGCGCAGGTTTTGCTTGCTAATTTGCCAAGTTTTGGGGTCGAAATTGAGGTAATCCTCCATTTTTTCTTGGGCGGCAGCTTCCATTTTGGCAAAAGGCACTACTTCATCTACCAAATGAATCGCTTTGGCATCGGCGGCAGCCACCAATTTGCCCTCCAAAAGGTATTGATATGCCAAGCGGTTGCCTATCCAGAAAGCATATAAGTCGAAAATCAATTCAGGCACGACAATCCCTACAGGAATCTCATTTAGCCCAATGATAAAATCGCCTTCCGACATAATGCGATAGTCGGCACAGATAGAAAGCACGCAGCCACCCGCAGGACTATGCCCCGTAACGGCAACGACAAAAGGCTTGGGGAATTTGGCTAAAACGCGCACCATCTGGATAAAGTCGAGCCAAAATTGCTTGATTTGAGCCGCATCAAAATCGTAAATCTCTTTCAAATCCAGACCTGAAGAGAAAAACTTTTCTTTGCCTTTGAGAATCACACCTGCAATCGCCTCATCTTGGGCTGCCTGCTCGAAAGCCGTTTTGAGGTCGGCTATCATTTGGCTATTGATGGGATTAGACGTGCCACGATTGAGTTGTAGGTGCAGCACCTCACCCTTCACCTGTGCTTCGAGGGTAGGAAAGTCGGTATAGGAAGTCAGAGTCGCCATAAGTAGAGAGTTAGAATGAATGATAATACCAAGTTAGAAGTTTGGCGAAAGCACGTATTGATTGTAAAAATCGTCTATGACCTTAACTGCTTCGTCAGGCGTATCGACAATACTAATCAAATTCAGGTCTTCGGGGCTTACATTTTTTTCTTGCTCTAATAAAACCTCATGAATCCAATCTATCAGACCCTGCCAAAAAGATTTGCCCACCAAAACAATCGGAAAGCGTCCTATTTTCTGGGTCTGAATCAGGGTGTAGGCTTCAAAAAGCTCGTCGAGCGTCCCTAAGCCACCCGGCATGGCGATAAAGCCCTGCGAATATTTGACAAACATTACCTTTCTGACAAAGAAGTAGTCAAAGTTGATGAGTTTGTCGGGGTCGATGTAGATATTAGAAAATTGCTCGAAAGGCAGTTGGATATTCAAACCCACAGACTTGCCATTTTCGCTACGTGCGCCCTTGTTTGCCGCTTCCATAATGCCCGGACCGCCGCCTGTAATTACGCCATAGCCGTGTCGCACTAATTTTGCCGCAATTTCTTCGGCTTGGACGTAATATTTATTATCGGGTTTGGTGCGTGCCGAGCCAAAAATAGACACACAAGGACCAATACGCGCCAATTTTTCGAAGCCTTCCACAAATTCTGCCATTACCTTAAAAATGACCCAAGAGTTTGCCGACTTGATTTCGCTCCAATTTTTTTTACGAAACGCCTTGGCAATCTTATCCTCTTCTGATTCGGGCAGAAAGGGGGCAGTATTGCCGCGCATAAAGCTATCTTCATCAGGCAGATTGGGCTTTTCTTCTTTGCCTTGTGGAAGGTGGTAGTAGTTTTTTTCTTTCTTGTTGTTTTCGGAATTTTCCATAATGACAAGTTGGGTTTATCGTGTGGTTTTAATATTTTGGCTAAACCTCGCCCTTGTCGTGGGCATTGAGGTTAGGTTCTAAAAATCAGGTACAAATGTAGGGAAAAGGCATTGTCTTGCCCGAAAGGAGGTTGCAATAAAAAGGGTTTTCAGACCCCAAAATAGGGTTCAGCCCAAATTTTATTTTGTTTCCAATTTGACAACAATTTGGCAACACTTTGAAAAAACAAGTTTTTCGTATAAATGAACAAGGGCAATAGGTCTGTCAATCGTAGCCTTAGGCGCAACTAACAAAGGTAGCCAAAAAAATGAGATTTACAAATGCGCACGCCCAATAATTTCCCTACTTAGCGATAAAGGCTTTATAGCCAAAGTCTTAGCTATCAAAGCAAGAAAAAATCGTCCGCTTTTTTTTGTAGAATTGTTTGGGTAAAATTTACTACCTTTGTCGCTCCATACACGCTTTTCCCTATCTAAGCTCATCTATGTTGCAAATTGCCTACATTCAAAACCAAACCCAAGCGGTTATTGACGCGCTCAAAAAGCGCAATCTTTTTGATATTGAAGAAAAAATCAAGACCCTACTTGATTTAGACGACGAGCGGAAAAAAATACAATTCCAGCTCAATAACCTACAAGCGCAAGCCAACGAAATGGCAAAATCCATCGGCAGCCTGATGAAGGCAGGAAAAAAAGAGGAAGCCGAGCATGCAAGGGCGCAAGCCGCACAAGCCAAGATAGACATCAAAAACTTAGAAGAGCTTTTCAAAGAAAAAAGCGACACTTTAAAAGAGCTACTCTATCAAATTCCGAACACCCCACACCTTTCCGTAAAAGCAGGCAAATCTGCCGACGACAACGAAATTGTCGATACTTGGGGCGTAGCCAAAAAAATGGAAGGCGAGGCTCTGCCGCATTGGGATTTGATAAAACAATACGATATTATCGATTTTGACTTAGGTGTCAAAATTACAGGCGCAGGTTTTCCCGTCTATAAAGGAAAGGGCGCACGCCTGCAAAGGGCAATGATAAACTATTTTTTAGACCAAGCCTTAGCCGCAGGATTTTATGAAATTCAGCCGCCGATTTTTGTCAATGCCGCCTCTGGCTATGGCACAGGGCAGCTACCCGATAAAGAAGGGCAAATGTACTACATGCCTGCCGACGACCTCTACGCCATTCCTACCGCCGAAGTGCCTATCACCAATCTCTTTCGCGACCAAATCGTCAAAGAAGAAGAACTACCCATTCGTTTGGTAGGCTATACGCCTTGTTTCCGACGCGAAGCTGGCTCATGGGGAGCGCACGTAAGGGGGCTAAATCGCCTACACCAATTCGACAAAGTGGAAATTGTGGCAATAGAACACCCCGAAAAGTCATACGCACAGCTCGAACTGATGCTCAAACACGTACAAGGACTTTTACAAGCCTTAGAACTGCCCTATCGCACGTTGCGCCTCTGTGGAGGCGACATGGGCTTTACCTCTGCCCTTACCTACGATTTGGAAGTCTATTCGGCTGCACAAGACCGCTGGTTAGAAGTTAGTTCTGTTAGCAATTTCGAAACCTACCAAGCCAACCGCCTGCTCCTGCGTTATCAAGACAAAGACGGCAAAAAAGCCTTAGCACACACGCTCAACGGTAGCGCACTGGCTCTGCCACGCATCTTAGCGGCTCTTTTGGAAAACAACCAAACCCCCGAAGGCATCAAGATTCCTAAAATTTTGCAGCCTTATTGTGGTTTTGAGATGATTTAATAACCGTCGGTGAGGCTTTCAGCCGTCCCCGAGGTTTTTTATTTTGCCCCCGCTTCTGCATTAGTAGAAAACAAAAAACCAAACGAACTTAGGACAACGCCGTGCGTTGTCCTAAGTTTGATTGAAATAAAACGGTGTTTTTAGACCCAAAATAGGCAAAAAAAAGACACTTTTGACCACTAACAGGGTCTAATCGCCCACTGTTAGGGTCAGAAGACCCTGTTAGTGGGCGCAAGCCCCTAACAGTGGTCGAGTCTAAGGTAGAACTTAACATTACTGGGGTTTGGGGTGGGGTGCATTTAACGCTTTCGTCCTTACAAAAATTGTAAAAACAAAAAAAACATGCAAAACACCGAAGTTTCCGCCGACTTCCTACGCTGGACGCGCTTTGTCGCAATAGCCGAAGGCATCTCTTATTTGGCACTTTTCTTTGTTACGATGCCTTTAAAATATTGGGCAGAAATGGGCTTGCCTAATCAAATTGTGGGCATGGCACACGGTTTTCTCTTTATCTTGTATGTGGTGATGATTTTTTGGGTAGGATTGCGCTGCAAATGGAGCTTTTTTAGGCTATTATTGGCTTTGGCTGCCTCTTTGCTGCCCTTTGCCACTTTCTATGTAGAACGCAAGTGGCTGAAATAAAAGCGGCTGTCGTATTATTTTCTAAAATCATTTTATTTTTATGAAAAAAAACTTTCCTGTTTCTTTTGTTTTGAAAAAAAAGTACAAACTATTTTTTCTAAGTCTTCTTCTGCTTACTTGCTATTTGCAGGGCTGCGCCTTTTTCAAACCCAAATCGGAAGGCTATGTCCTTTTGAATCAGGAAACTTTTTTGCTCAAAAAGAAAAGCAAAAAAAGCGACTACGGATACAGTGCCTCTAACCCCATCAAAGTTGGGGGCAAAGACAAAGAAGGCGTTTTGAACGAAAAGCGTTTCCTCAATGCCCTACTAAGCCCCAGCGGAAAGCCCATCACCTACACGCGCATGGGAAGTTGCTGCCCCTTTCCCACGCCAAACGCGCTTTTTGGAAAAGAAGGACTACTCGACATTTACGAGATTCGTTATCAGGGTTTGAAAAAGCCCATCACGCTTTATCTCAATTTTTACGACTATGAAAAGCTCTATATCCCAAAAGGATTTACAAGCAAGAAAAAATAATTTTTATCTTTATGTTTTTTCAATCTTCAACTTCAATTTTATGTTTAAAAACGCCCTTTCTTTTGCCTTTTTATTGGCAATTTTAGCATTGGTAGCCTGTCAGAAAAAAACAGACACACAAGCACAAACCGCACAAGATAGCACACAAAATGCCGCCCCAGACAAGGCTGCCGAAAGCGCAAATCTTTTGCCTAACCCTTTGGAAATCAAGTTCGAATACGAGCGCAACTATTTAGACCCCAAAACAGGCGAAGAAATAGACGACATCAATTTGATTCGGGAAACTAAGATTTTTGCCCTCATCAATGGCAAACGCATCGAAATTGATAAATTGAGCATGGCAGACGACATCGAAGTGGCTTCGGGACAAGACTACAAAATTCCTGCGGACGCTTTGGCAGCCACAGGCGGCTGGTGGGCAGGAGCAGGCGATTACATCTACCTGACGCGCAAAGGTGAAACCATTTCGGTTATGAAAACTTCGGTAGATGAAGCCATGACCGAAGAAGATCAACCTTATTATCAGTATCACGAGATAAAAGTCATTACTGCCCAAGATTTGCAATAAAAACTGGCACAAAATTTATAAAATGAAAACGAACTATCCCTTTAAGGTGATTTACGAAGACAATCATTTATTGATTGTCAATAAAGAAGCAGGCGTTTTGAGCCAAGGCGATAAGACAGGCGATGAGAGTTTGGTAGAATATGCCAAAGCCTTTTTAAAGGAAAAGTACGACAAACAAGGCAATGTCTTCTGTGGGTTAGTACACCGTTTAGACCGTCCAGTGAGCGGTTTGGTAGTTTTAGCCAAGACCTCAAAAGGCTTAGAGCGCATGAACGCCCTTTTCAAAAATCGCAAAATCAACAAGGTCTATTGGGCTGTGGTCAAGCGCAAGCCACCCAAAAAAGAGGATAAATTAGTGCATTATCTTATCAAAGATACGCAAAAAAACGTCGTTTCTGCCTTCGACTATCCGCAAGAAGGGGCGCAGCGTGCCGAATTGCGCTATCGCTATATCGGGGCTGTCAATCATTTTCACCTCTTGGAAATCACCCCCCTGACGGGCAGACCGCACCAGATTCGCGTGCAACTTGCTGCCATCGGCTCACCCATTCGTGGTGATGTCAAGTACGGTTTTCCAAAGGCAAATCCCGATGGAAACATCAATTTACACGCGCGTCGCACCAATTTCATTCACCCCATCAAACAAACGCCCCTGATTTGTGTGGCAGGGCTGCCCAATGATTATTTTTGGGAGGAGTTTCTGATTTTGGACGACATGGAGGTGAAAGACAAAGCCTTAGATTATTTTTATTCGGTATAAAAGCGACACCTCGCCACTTCTGAAAAGAAATGAAACGTTATGGGACAAGATTTTCTTGTCCCTTTTTTTGTCTGATTTTAGCTTTCTAAGCGTTTGTTTTGGGTTGTCCAATTTCGCCCTCTTTGTTCAATTCCGCCCAGGTTTGACTTTCCCAACTATAAAATTCTACATAAGGGAGGCGTTTTTTGTAGTCGTAATGAGAAGGCACGTCGTAAGAATAGCCATGATAGTAAAATTCTTTGTTTTGCTTTTTAGCAAAATCTATTTCTAAAAGCATTGTAAAATAGCCCAAACTATATGCAGCATAGTCTAAATCGTACATGCCATAAACCGACGAAACGGCTTGATGCCCTATATCTAAAAAACTACAAGCGATAAGTTTTTCACCCTCATACACTGCCACCATAAGGGCTTCTATCGGAACTTGGGCAGGGTTTTGAGCAGAAATAAAGGTATAAATAGAATCGGGTATGTTGTGGGTGTATTTAGCCTTGTGTTTTTCGAAAAGTGTTTCTACTTGTTCTGTTACAACAATGGGTTCTATCTTCACCTGAAACTTTTGGTTTTTAATCGCTATCTTTCTCAACCATTTTGGCAAATAATCGGGAAAAGGCATTTCGGCTTCAAACCTTTGCAAGGGGATTCGCAGCGGCAAGACCCTGACGGCTTTTTCTTGGTAATAGGAAGCAGAATAACAGTAGAAATCAATACCAAAATGCCGCCAACCCTGTGCCAAAAGTGCATCAAATTTTTGCGGCAGAACCTTGTTTAGGAAGATAGATTTATACATTTGAAGCAGTAAAAAATAAAAAGTGTATGATAAGGAAAGACAAGAAAGAGAAAGAAAGTTGAACTCCTTATCATACAAAATTTAATGCCTAAAAGTTTCGTAAAAACCCTTGTCAGCGGTGTAAAGCGGACAAGGGTTTCTCTTTTTACTCAAAGCTATTGTACAGGCGTTGTAGAGGCAGGACTCTCCTCGCCGCCGCCTATTTCCTGTTTTTCTAACAAAACTCGAAACGTGCCGCGTTCTATATTGACCTTTTCTTTTACCTCTGCCACTTTGTCTTTCGCAAAAATACCCGTAGCAAAGACTCCGCTAAATTCGCCTTCTAAGTAATTATTTTCGTATTTAGTAATTTTAAAACTCAAATCTTTCATAGGTCTGAATAGTTCAGTTCGCCCATCATCGCGTCTTTTTTCATAGATAAAATACACGATATTAGACTTTTTTTCCTTGCTAAAAGCGACTACATCTATGGGAAATTGTGCTTCTTCCAAGTTGAGGTTGTGTATCCGTACCCTAAGCCCATTTCGCAATTTAACGTCACTATAATAAGCAAAACTTAGCGTATAAAGTTTCTTATCTTTTATTTGTTTAATTTGATACGCGCCTACCGAATTGTCGTTATTGTCCTTTTCAATCCAATTGAAAGGGGTTTCTACGCCATCGAGGTAGGCTTTTAAGTAGGATTCATCGGTTTGTTTGCCCCTATCAGCAAAGTCGATGACTACCTTTTGGGTAGCGGTACTATCTTGAGCTTGGGTTTCTTCATTTTTCTTTCCACCTGTGCAGGCTGCAAGGAAGGCAGCAGAAGCTAAAAAGAGTACGGCAAAACGTTTGAGAACCAACATATTTGGATTAAGTTTTGAAGTGATTTGAAAAGCGAAATAAGATAAAATAAAGAAAGAATTTGATAAAATTTAGCAAATTAGTTTTCGTCGTATGCCCAATCTACCCCTGTTTTCATATCTTTAATGGTAATACCCATCTCTTTGGCTTTGAGGCGCAAAGCATCTACTTTTGGATAGTCTTGGGCGGCTTTCGCTTGCTGATAAGTTTCCAACAAAACAGACAAAGCAGGTGCAAAATTAGGACTTTCAGCACGCAAGCCAAAGATGTTTTCTACAAAAATGGTCAGTGTGGTGTGCATTTTTTCAAAGGCTTCTTTGCCAATGACAGTGAGCGAAAGCTGTCCTGCGTGCAGCATATTCACTTTTTTAATCAAATTAAAAAGAGAAGCCATCGCCGCTGCGGTATTAAAATCGTCATTCATATTGCGATAGGCGGCTGCTACGGATTTTTCTATGTCTTGTATCTCTTTTTCGCTCAAATCGGCAGCAAAAGCAAAGTCTGGATTTTCTACTTGGGCAGTCAAAGCCTGCAAGTTTTTCATACCATTCATCAATTTGTAATAGCCTTTTTGGGCGGCTTGCAGAGCCGTATCGCTAATATCCATCGTAGAGCGATAGTGCGTCTGTAAGAGAAAATAACGAAAGACCATCGGACTATAAGCCCTTGATAATAAGGGACTTTTGCCTTCAAACATCTCGTAAGGCATAATGACATTGCCCAAAGATTTGGACATTTTTGTACCGTTCATCGTGAGCATATTGGCGTGCATCCAATAGCGCACAGGCGACTCGCCATCAGCCGCTACCGATTGCGCAATCTCACACTCGTGATGCGGAAATTGTAAGTCTAAGCCGCCTCCGTGAATGTCAAAAGTTTTTCCTAAATATTTGGTACTCATTGCCGAACATTCTAAATGCCAACCGGGAAATCCCTCGCTCCAAGGGCTTTTCCAACGCATCAAATGTTCGGGATTTGCTTTTTTCCAAAGTGCAAAATCTGCACTATTTTCTTTTTCCGATTGCCCTTCCAACTGGCGACTTCCTGCCAACTGCTCCTCTACATTCCTACCCGAAAGAATACCGTATTGATGACTTTGGTTGTATTTTTTTACATCAAAATAAACAGAACCCTGACTTTCATAGGCAAAACCATTAGCGATAATTTTATCGACCATCTCTATTTGTTCTATCAAATGTCCTGTGGCTGTGGGTTCGATGCTGGGCGGAAGGTTTCCCAAAATACGCATCACTTCGCGAAAACCGTTGGTATATTTTTGCGCCACTTCCATAGGCTCTAAGTTTTTCAACTTTGCTTCTTTTCCAATTTTATCCTCACCTTCGTCTGCGTCGCCTACCAAATGCCCAACGTCGGTGATATTGCGCACATAACGCACCTGATAGCCTAAGGCACGAAGGTAGCGCACGACGATGTCGAAAAAGGTAAAGGTTCGGCAATTTCCCAAATGTACGTCG
The DNA here is from genome assembly GCF_000422585.1 of Hugenholtzia roseola DSM 9546. Classification (NCBI taxonomy): domain Bacteria; kingdom Pseudomonadati; phylum Bacteroidota; class Cytophagia; order Cytophagales; family Bernardetiaceae; genus Hugenholtzia; species Hugenholtzia roseola. The sequence goes on along the minus strand of NZ_KE383887.1, from coordinate 145,815 downwards.
TTATAGACCGTAGGACCGCAGACATAAAGCCCAACGTGAGGCGCGTGTAGGGGTTCGAATTTCTCCTTTTGGCGCGTCAGGGTATTGAAAATATGCAGCGGCGGAATGTGTGGCGTTTTCATTGGGTTTGAAGGCTTAAAATTTGAGGCTGCAAAGTTACGATTTCTCTTTTTCATGTCCAAAATTGGGAAAGTGCTGCCTGCATAAAAAATAAAATGAGAAGGCGACAATAGAAAAAAGTAGGGAATAGAAAGTTAATTTTGCGGATATTGTCAAAATTTTCCTAATTTAGCATTTGTGCAGGCGCAAAGGAGAGAAAGACAACTTGGGCAGAGTCTTAGATAGAGTCGGATAACAAGGCTGTTTTTGCTAAGAAGGCTTCACAAAGGCTTTTGAGCAGATGCCCGCAAAGATAGCGTATCCCCTTCTTTCTGCCGCAAGGCTCACAAGTGTTCATAAAACAGGTGTTCATAAAAATATTCGCAACAACCATACTCGTAAAAATTTAAGCCATATCAAGTTTTTTATTTTATGATGGAACAACTCATCAAGGGTTTCCCCCAACAAATGGAGCGTGCTATCGCCTTAGGCGAAACCCTTTCGCCCCCTCAATCGGCTCTTGACATTCGCAACATAGTAGTAGTCGGTTTGGGCGGCTCTGGGATAGGGGCAGACTTGGTGCAAGCACTTTGCGCCGACAAGCTATCTCTGCCTTTTTCTGTATGTAAACACTACCAACTGCCTGCCTACCTCGATGCACATACCTTGGTGATAGCCTCCTCTTTTTCAGGCAATACAGAAGAAACTTTGGCAGCCGTAGAGGTCGCCGTTGCACGCAAGGCAACTGTTTTCTGCATTACCTCTGGGGGAAAATTAGCTACTTTTGCACAAGAAAAGGGACTTTTCACCGCTCTGCTCCCAATAGAGGCGGCTTGCCCTCGCGCCCATTTGGGGTATTCTTGTATCAATTTACTTTTTATCCTACAAAAAATAGGACTTCTTCCTACTTGGTCTTTGAAAGAAGAACTGACCCAATCTTTCCAAAATCTGCACCAAAAGCAGGCGCAAATTCGTCAGAAAGCGGACAGTTTAGCGGCAGATTTAGTGGCAAAAGTTCCCTTTCTCTATGCTGATAGCCTGATTGAACCGCTCCTGATTCGTTTTAAACAGCAAATAAACGAAAATGCCAAGCAACTTTGTCATACCGCCGTATTTCCAGAGATGAACCACAATGAATTAGTGGGTTGGGTTTTTCCTGCCTTTCTATTAGAAAAAATACAAGTTTTGTACCTACAAACCAGCTACGACCACCCGCGCGTGGGCTTGCGCATGGACGTATGTGAACCCATCTTCAAAGCCAAAAATGCAGGTGTGATTCGCTTGCAGGCAGAAGGTAGTTCATTCTTAGAAGAAGTTTTTTATCTTTTGCACCTAACCGATTGGGCTTCTTTTTATTTGGCTCTACACAATGGTGTCGACCCCTTTCCAGTGGAGGTCATCAATCACCTAAAAAGTGAGCTTGCCAAACATTAGCCTTAAAACGGTATAGAAGCCGCCTTTCGAGCAAAGTCTTTCGTTTTTTATCCCAATTTCCCAACACTTTTGTAAGCTAACAATGCCACTCTTTTTTTAAGCCTATCTAAAAATCGCTATGTTTTTTCGCAAAACGGTTAAAAATATAAATCGCCTACGCGAGGTTGTAAAAGTCTTGCTCAAATACGGTATGGAAGATATCGTAGTCAATACGCCTTTGCGGAAGTTTATCCCCCCCAAGACAACAGTGAATTGGACGAGCGACCAAAATGGCGATACGGAGATGGTAGCGGTTTATTCTACCCGTTGGGAGCGAATCAGAATGATTATCGAAGAGTTGGGACCTACCTTTATCAAATTGGCGCAGGTATTGAGCAACCGCCCCGACTTTGTACCTGAAGCCCTGATTTTCGAGTTTGAGAAATTGCAAAGTAGCGTACCGCCCTTCGATGTAGGCATAGCAAAAGGCATTATTACCCAAGAATTAGGCAGACCCTTAGACGAACTTTTTATTTATTTTGATGAAGTGCCGTTAGGCTCTGCCTCCATTGGGCAGGTGCATCGAGCGCGTTTGCGTAGTGGTGAAGATGTAGTGGTGAAGGTGCAACGCCCAGGGGTGCGCAGTAAAGTTTATACCGATTTGGCACTCCTTCGTGAGTTTGTCAAGCTAACGGAAAATTTCTTTATCAATGCAGGGGTCTTAAATCCGCTCGAAGTGGTTAATACCTTTGAAAAGTCGATGCAGCGCGAACTCGATTACCTAACCGAAGGGCGGCACATGGAGCAGTTTCGCCAGATTTACCAAAATTTGGAAGAGCGGTTCTATGTTCCCAAAGCCTACATGGACATTTCCACTTCTAAGGTCTTGGTGATAGAATACATAAGTGGCTGCAAAATCACCGATTTGATGCAAATTGAATCTTGGGGCTTAGATAGGACTACCTTGGCAGCGCGTGGCATTGATTTGTACCTGACTCAAATTTTTGAGTTTGGTATTTTCCATGCCGACCCACACCCGGGAAATGTGCTAATTCGTCCCACAGGTCAGATTGTACTTTTAGACTTCGGCATGGTAGGCAAATTGATGAAACATCAAAAATATGCCTTTGCCAACGTTTTTATCAGCCTTGCCAAACAAGACGCGCGTGGCATGGCGAGCGGTCTGCGCCAACTTTCCATCGACAGCGAAATCGAGGACATGCGTGCTTTTGAATATGATTTACACGAACTAATAGAAGAATATACGATTTTAGATGTGGCGGGCGAGTTGGGTATGGCAGATTTGACCAATAAACTACAAAAAATTATCTATAAATATCAACTTCAAATGCCGGGTGCAGTCTTTCTTATCCTGCGCGTGTTGGTAATTTTGGAGGGCATTGGCAATGTCTTAGACAAGAATTTTCAAAGTTTGGAGCATATCAAACCTTATGGATTTAAACTTCTGACAGAACAGTATTCGCTCAAAAACATCAATTCTGAAATTACTTATTCTCTGTCCGAATTTGGCGGACTTTTGTATAATCTGCCTTCCGAAGTGCGTTTTATTCTGAAAAAGTTACGCAAAGGCGAATTTAATTTTGACATCAAGTTCATTGCTGACGACACAATTTTGAAGAAAGCCGATTCTATCACCAATAGAATTGCTTTGGCAATGCTTGTTTGTACCCTAATTTTATCGGCTACCCTTTCGCTTTCTGCCAAATTTCCTGCCTACCTATGCACAGACGGGGGTATCCCTTATCTTAGTATCATAGGTTATCTCTTGGCAATTTGGCTTACAGGGGTTTTGTTTGTGCTTTCGGTTCGTAATAATTCATAACTTCAAGGGCGTATTGAAGGGCGCAAACCTATTTTTTTATCGTTAAATTCGAAAAAATTACACTTTTATAGGGTCTAATTCGCTATTGTGCGCTTAAAGGGGCTTTCTTTTCTTCTAAAAAAACTTATCTTTGCCAGCAGTAGTTAGTAGTGCGATACAAATCTAACCTTTGTCAAACTTCAACTTATCTCTTTAACCTACTATCATGACAATGAAAATAATGCCATTTAAAAAACTGCCTCTGCGCGTTTTGGCTTGTTGTGTCTGGGTAATGATGGGCTTGGGCTTCTCTTTCGAGAGCAAAGCACAAGCAAGCAACTTCCCAACGCTTGCCCAATTTGAGGCAGAGATGCAACCCATCACCGAATCTCTGACTTCGGACTATCAGCTTGATGCTGCCCAAAAGGACTTGATAGAGCAAAAGCTCCGCACTTATTACCAAGAAGCGGAAATGCTTGCTGCCCTCACAGGTTTGCAGGAGCAAGCTCCGCGCGACCGCGCCTTTGAGTTTGCTTCGCAGATACAAGCCGATTTGAAGCCTTTGCTGCCCTATGAGGCGTGGAAGGCTTTGCGCAAAAGCGGCTTATATGATTATTTGGCTGAATGGTTGCAAAATTAAACCCGATACTTGCAACGCTTTTCGTATCTTATCATACTTAACTCTACCTTTCTTATGACAAAAGGAATACAAATGCGTTTCTACGCATGGCTGACCCTGCTTTTTGCCCTTTCTTGGCAGCAGGCACAAGCCCAAATCACAACCTACCCCTATACCGAGAATTTTGATGCCTTTCCTACGTGTGGTACCACTTGTGCTACCGTTTGTAACCTACCTGCCGCAAGCGGTTGGGTTAATGTCGTTACAGATGATGGCGACTGGCTTACCGATACAGGCACAACCCCTTCAGCAGGCACAGGACCGACGAACGACCACACCTTAGGTACAGCCGCAGGGCGATTTCTCTTCACGGAAAGTTCAGGCTGTAATAATGAAACTATCATTATCAACAGCCCTATCTTTGACTTATCTTCTCTAACAGGTACGCCTGTGCTTCGCTTTTGGTATCACATGTTTGGCGACGACATGGGTACGATGCACATAGACGCTTCCACAGACGGTGGCACTACTTGGACGAACGACATTTTCCCTGAATGGACAGACAACCTCAATGCTTGGCAAGAGCGCATTATTCCACTTTGTCAGTATGCAGGGCAGACTAATATGCGTTTCCGTATTCGTGGTATCACAGGACCGAGCTTTGAGTCAGATATGGCAATAGATGACTTCTCTATTGCAGCAGCGGCGGGCTTAGACCTTTCCTTGCAAGCCATTACGACTCCTGCTTCTGGAAATGGACTCTCTGCCAACGAAGTCGTTACGATAGTGATACGAAATACGGGCAACACAACCCTCAATGCAGGAACAAGTATTCCCGTTTCTTATCAGATAGATGCCCTGCCAGTGGTAAATGAAAACTTTGTCCTTACCGCTAATTTGCAGCCTTGCCAAACAGCTACTTACGTCTTTACCGCCACAGGCGATTTCTCGGCAGGTGGTCTTTATCAGTTAGAAGCAACCGTAAATATCGGTGGCGACATTCTGGTAGCGAACAATACGGCTAATGTAGTAATCTTGAATCAGCTTTTTGTAAGTACCTTCCCTTATTTTACGGATTTTGACGGTGACGACGGCGGCTGGATTCCCAACGTTGGCTCTGGTTGGGAATGGGGCGACCCTGCTGACGCTTACCTCAATGATGACGCGCCTCCGGGCGGTGGAAATGCTTGGGTTACTGATTTGAACGCCAACTATGCAAATAATGCTTTTTGGACAGTTATCACCCCTACTTTCGATTTCTCCTCTTTTACCACAGCGAGTAGTTTGCCTGTATTAGCCTTTGACCATGCCTTCATTACGGCAGGCACAGCCAATTTAGATGGTCTTTACATCGAATATTCTACTGACGGCGCAAACACTTGGCAGCTTTTAGATGAAAGTCCTGCAAATCTTAATTGGTACAATGACCTTGCTAATGACTGGTGGGACGGCACTTCCTCAGCAGTATTAGGTAGCATCTGGAATCGTTCTGTTACACGCCTCCCTGCGGCATTGGCAGGACAAGGAACGGTACAATTTCGTTTTGTTCTGGAAAGTAATGCTTCTTTGGTCAATGAAGGTTGGGCGATAGACAATTTCAGCCTTTCTACTGCGCCAGACCCTGCGGTTACGGCAATCATAAACCCTACGGCAGGTGCATTTGTCAATTTGAGCAGCCCTTATGATGTAACCGTAACGATTGCGAACTTAGGTAGCAATACCATTACAGACCCTGTCGTTACTTACACCCTAACAGGCGCAAATCAGACCATTACCTTTACCGAAACCCTGACGGGCGTAACGCTAAATCCCTTCGAAACTTACACGCATACCTTTTCACAGCAACTCTACTCGCCTGTGTTAGGTGGCTATACGCTAACGGTTACGATACAAGGTATTACGGGCGAACCAACAACTGCCAACAACTCGCTCTCGATAACCTACGACCACTTGCCACTCAATATCACAACCGCTTGTGATGCAAGCCTTTCTTTCGCTATCTACAACTGGGACGATGGCACTTTACAAGGCTGGACGGCAGACCCTGTTCCTGCCACTGTAGTAGTAGGCGATGGCTGGGAAGTAGGAACTCCTAACTTTGGCATTATGAACGGTGCTGTTTCGCCTCCCAATGCTTTGGTAACAAATGCAGATGGCGATTTTGGGCGTTTGAACAATGGAACACTTCGCGTAACCTCGCCTGTCTATGACTTTTCATCTTTATTAGTCGACCCTGATATTCGCTTCCAACTTCAATTTAGAACCAACAACTGGGACGTGCTTTGGGTAGAAGCCTCCATCAATGGGGGTGCTTGGCAGTATTTAGACCAAATTGCAGGTAGCTCAAACTGGTACAACCAAGCTCCTACTACTGCCAATGACCCTATCGGTGGTTTGACAGGCAACACCGACCACCCGAACTTAAACCGTGTTCCCAACTTAGCTTGGGGCGGTGGCAATGGTTCAGGGCTTGGTTATCCTAACTATACCCTTGTTTCGCGCCCCTTAGTAGGTATGGCGGGACAAAGCAACGTGCGCCTGCGTTTATCTTACTACTCAACAAGTGTTGTAGAAGGCGAAGGTTGGGCGATTGACGATATGGTCATTGGTTGCGTACCCGTTGCTGCTCCTGCGGTAACAATAGATTTGGAAAATGTAGAGTGCGAAGGGGTATTGGTAAGCTGGACTCCTCAAAATGCAGGTACGGCGGCTTTCTCTATCCAACGCACTACTGACCTAACAGGTGCAACAGGCTGGGTAGAAGTAGGAGAAGTGCCAACAGGAGTTACTTCGTTTTTAGACGAAACCGTATTGCCCAACACAACCTATCGCTATCGTGTAGTCTTGCTCTACCCTGGCGGTTATTACGACCCTGCCTTGGTTGTAGGTGGTACGTTCGCTAACTACGAAAACATCACCCTTTCTAACAGAGGCAACGCGCCGATTTTAGCTCTTCCTGAAAACCTTTTCTTCTGCGAAAGAGAACCAAATGTCGTAATTGATGGAAGCCTACCTTCGCACGACCCAACCGACGTAACTTACGAATGGCGAACTCCTGCCGGTACGCTTATCTCTACTGATGCGATTTTGAATACAACGCTTACCGCTGATGTCAATGATGACCCTGTCAATACCTTTGTCGTTTTGGTAGCAACATCTTCGGTTAGTGGTTGTTTGCGCCGCGATACTACACAAATCCGCTACAACGTAACACCACTCGTTTCGGTAGCAAATGCAGTAGTAACCAACTTCGGTACGCTGCAAGCCGTTACTTCAAATGGTGGAGATACGGGCGTTACCTACACTTGGTACAATGCCAACGATTTGACTACGCCTATTTTCACAGGAAACCCTATTACAGGGCTTGAATTAGGTGATTATACGGTAAAAGCAGAGCGTGAAGGTTGTGAATCGGTATTTGTTACGGCAAATGTAGCTTGCGCCAATCCTATCCTAACCTTACCTGATACGGCTTTCGCTTGCGACCCTATCCTTTTAGACGCAACCCCCGCAGATGGTGATGTGAATGTAGATAATATCGGCTATACTTGGTATTTTGCTGATAATTTCCCTGTGCCACTTAGCACTTCGCCAACGGTAATGGCAGAAGTATTCGGCAGATATCGCGTAGATGTTACGCGCTTCGGCTGCACTACGACTAAGTTTGTCGAAGTAGTCTGCGATACTACCTTCGACATCGACACAGGCGACGGCGGCGCAAGAGGACGCTATGACATCGTTTTGGCAGGCGCACCCGGTAGCCGCGAAGCCTATCTTAGCTGGAATTTGCCGCCTGATAACTGGTGGGAAATAGAGTATTACGAAATCTATGCCTTCGACGGACGCTTCCTTTCTACACGTGTAGGCGTTAGCACGACGAATCAATACACCGTTACAGGGCTTTTGAATGGCGTAACGGTACAGTTTGCTATCCGTGCCGTTTATCGCGATGTCTATAACAATTTCAAGCGCACACGCTTCTCGAATGTTGTAACCATTCGTCCGTCTATTATCTTGGATACTGATGAGCAAACAGAAAATACTTCACTCCAACTCTTCCCGAATCCGAACAGTGGCAGCTTCGACCTTCGTTTGGAAGCTCCGCAATCGGCTTGGTTGAAATTGGAAATTTTCAATGCCATCGGACAAAATATCCTAACCCAACAAGAAAATGATTTTGATGGAAAACTCAACAAGCAAATTTCTTTACAGAACCTTGCTGCTGGTACTTACCTCGTCAAAATCAGTACAGAAAAGGGCATCTATACACGCAAGTTTAATGTTGTGAAATAGAGGCTGCTTCTTTTCTAACCCAAAAAACGCACTACCCTACAAGGCAGTGCGTTTTTTACTCTGTTTTATTTAAATTGACTATTAAGCCAAGCCTTTGCCTCATTTCTGTTATCAAAGTAACGTATATGAAAATGCTCAGAGCCTTCCTCGGTCATCGCTTGTTCGATAGAAAGTTGAGCAAAAACATCTTTGCTTAGTACGATAGCAATGTATGTTAAGCCCACCTTAAAAGAAGGAAGAAAAACATGTTGACTAACCCATTCTTGCAAGTCTGGTGCAACGGTAAAATATTGATTACTCGAATCTGCCAACATTTTCTGAGGTTTATGCGTCTTGATTAACGCCAAACAATTCATAAACTCTTGTTTAAACGAGACCTCTGTTAAATCTTCTGATTTGGGTGTCCAAATCCACTCTAAACAAGAGTCTTCTTCAAAGAAAAATAATTCAATATAAGGGCTGTTATAAATAATCATTTTGTCTGTAGAGTTAAAAATTTATTAGACCGACATTTCGCATTGCAATATACAAATAAAAGTCATTTTAGCAAAATCTCCAAACGTATCAACTCAGGCAAAAAGTCCCTACCACTTTTTAAGAAGCGGTAGGGACTTTTTGTAACGACTTTATTGGCTCGATAATTAGTAATTTTAGCCTTGTCTTGGGCTTAGTCCTACTCTTTCAAAATTCGGACTTCGGTGCGGCGATTCTCACCACGCCCTTCTTCGGTGCTATTATCGGAAACAGGTTGCGTATCGCCATAGCCCTTGGCGATAATACGGTTTGGCTGAATCCCTACCTTGATGAGATATTGGCGTACTGACTCGGCGCGGTCTTGCGAAAGTTTGAGGTTCGCCTGTGGGCTGCCTACATTATCGGTATGTCCGCCGATTTCAATTTCCAGGTTCGGATTGGTTTTCATCATATTGCCCAACTCTTCTAAGGATTTGTAGGAAACCTTTGCTAATTCGGCTTTTCCTGTGGCAAAATGGACGTTGTCGAGCGTATAAGTGCGGGCAGCTTGGAATCGTACCAAGACCTCGATTTTGAGCATGCCACGCGCGTTGGGGATTGCCACTTGGCTATACTCCACATCTTTACTATAATTTTTGTATTGAATAGAATAGGCATGCCCTTTGGGTAGTAAAAACTGACATTTGCCTTCTGCATTGCTGGTTTTGGCAAAAACCTCCTTGCTGGTGGTATTGACAAAACGAATGACCTCATTGGGTTTGGGATTTTTTTTGAAATCCACAACCGAAACATTGAGCAAGGCTTCGGTAGCAGTAGGTTTTAAATCCATCTGCCCCCAGAGTGTCGGTAGCAATCCGAAAGATAGCACCCAACTCCAAACAAGTCTTTGCGAAAGCCTAAAAGCCCACGTACTTGTGTTTTTCATAAGGTTTTGTTTTTTTGTAGCGATATATTTCATATCTAAAATTAAAAAGTTAGGACAGTAAAATGATTGGTGTGTTATCAAATTTTACAATAGCAGAGGCTTTTTTAAAGCACTTTACCCAACCTACCTCTGCCTATACACAAGTCGGCGGTTTTATCCTCGTTCGTGTGTTGTGCTTCCTATCAGATAAAAATTAGCAAGTTTATCCAAATAGGAAAAAAGACACATCTGAAACGCTGCCGACAATCATACGACTTTTCACGCAAAGTTCTAAAACCATGCCGAAAAACAGACCAGCGGAAATAGTATCAAAAATTATGCTTTTTTAGCAGATTCAATCGGCGTAAGCCCTAATTTTTTGCCTTCCGCCAACATAAAAGCATACGCCTCGTCGTATTCGTTGCGAATGATGCCCTCCAAGATGGCTTCTCTGATTTCGGTTTTGATAAGCCCCACTTCGCGCGAAGGCTTGATGCCAAAGGTTGTCATGATAAGTTCGCCATCTACTACGGGTTGAAAATTGCGCAGGCGGTCTTTTTGCTCTACCTCTGCCATTTTCTTTTCTACCTTGTCAAAATTTTGCAAGTATCGCTTGACGCGGTTGTGGTCTTTCGAGGTAATATCGGCACGACAAAGTTTCATAAGCGCGTCAATGTCTTCGCCTGCCTCAAAAAGTAGGCGGCGGATAGCCGAATCGGTAATGGTTTCCTTGACCAGCGCAATCGGGCGCAAGTGCAGGCGCACCAATTTTTGCACAAAGCGCATCTTTTGGTCTAAGGGCAGACGCAGGTCGCGAAAAATTTTAGGCACTAATCGTGCGCCTCGCTCCTCGTGTCCGTGAAAAGTCCAGCCTGCTTTTTTGTCAAAACGCTTCGTCTGTGGCTTGGCAATGTCGTGTAAGATGGCTGCCCATCTTAGCCAAAGGTCGTCGGAAACTTGGGCAGTGTTGTCCAAGACCTTCAAAGTGTGGTAGAAATTATCCTTGTGTGCCTTTCCATCGATGCTCTCTACGCCATGCAAGAGTGCCATTTGCGGAAAAATCAACGCCAAGAGTCCCGATTCGAAAAGTAAATTAAAGCCATAAGAAGGCTTTTGGGTCTCGATAATTTTGTTTAATTCCGTCGTAACGCGCTCTTGCGAAACGATACTGATGCGCTCCTTATTTTTGCTGATGGCGGCAAAGGTATCAGCCTCGATGTCGAAATTGAGTTGAGCCGCAAAACGAATCGCACGCATCATGCGCAAGGGGTCGTCGGAAAAGGTAATATCAGCATCAAGGGGCGTTCGGATAATTTTGCGCCGCAAATCGGCAAGTCCCCCAAAAGGGTCTAAGAGCTTGCCAAATTCCTCTTTTTGCAAACTCAAAGCTAAGGCGTTGATGGTGAAATCGCGGCGATTTTGGTCGTCGGTAAGTGAGCCATTTTCTACCGTTGGCTTGCGTGAGTCGAAGTCGTAAGATTCTTTTCTTGCGCCTACAAATTCTAACTCTATGTCGTCAATTTTGAGCATAGCCGTACCAAATCGCTTAAAAATAGCGACTTGGGGCGCAGGCTTAAAGGTCTTGGCAAGGGCTTTTGCTAACTCTATGCCACTGCCTACACAGACGATGTCGATGTCTTGTTTGGCTTTTTTTCTGCCCAAAAAGAAATCGCGTACATAGCCGCCAATGACATAGGCGGGCATCTTCAATTCTGCCGCACACCTGCTAATGCGCTCAAAAATAGGGTTTTTACTCAAAAAAGCCTTGTATTCCGAATAGTCTCTCTCTTCCATGTTGCAAAAATACACACTTCAAAGCAATCTTGGTAATATTTTGAAGCCTTGTGGCTAAAAAAAGAACACAAAAAAAGGGGGCAAAAGTTTGTGTAAAAGCCACTTTTTTGCATCTTTATAGCGAAAGACAGCAATCTTATGTCCAACTTTTTGTTCCCCATTTTACTCCCTTTTATATGAAAATCTCTTTCTTCCCCTCGCGCCAACTCGACCTACGCATACAAGGACTTTTTATCATTAGCTCGGTTGTGCTTTTTTTCTCTGGCGAAACAGTGGGCTTTCCCCTCCTTGCTGCACTTGCACTGCTGCTGCTCATACCGCTGGGTTTTTACAATATGATTTTTAGCGTTCTGCCAAGTTTGTTTTATAGCTACCAAAACAAGCACGAAGGTAGAAACCGCTTTTTTATGACTCTGCGCCTGCTTTATCTCTTTTCAATTTTACCCTACGCTATAGCTGCCTTGTATTTTTCAGAACAAGGTGATTATTATTTTATTGTTTTCTCTTTTATTTTGCCGATTTTTTATGCCCTGACCAATTTTGGCATCTGCCTTTACGAATACAAGAGCCAAAAAAGCGCGTAACAATTTTTGATAGTCGGTCTATTGCAATGCAGGCAAAGACGAGGCTTAACCCTTCTCGATAAGGCTTAGTCTGCGACTAAGCCTAACATTTGGGTTGTTTTTTTGGTGGGAATATTACGGACAACGGGGGATTTTATCTTTTTTGTTAAAATTTCATATTTATTACATTTTTAAAAAAACAGTATGAAACGATTTGTTCTATTGCTAATCTTTGTAAACTTTCACCTTCCTCTATCTGAACATCATTTTTCCATTGTTCATGTCTTAGGTCATTAGGGGGAATATAGCCTAAAACAGCTACTATTTTCTCTTTTTGCTGAAATAAAAAATAATAAGATGGTTCTACAAGCCAACTACTATTAGTTTGATTATTTTTTATTTTAAAGTGTTTTTTAAGATTATATAAATTTTCATTATCAAATTTATATAATATTTCATGCCAAATATTTTCAGACTCATTATTGAGATTGATAAAGTTTTCACATTTTGTAAAGTTATTAAAAATCATTTTTTCTTTACTTGAAATCAATCTACTTATAACAAATATATTTTTATCTAATAAGTTGATTTTATTAGATAAAAATATCACATCAAATGTATTAAATAAAAAATCAATATCTTGTTGTGCTTGTTTTTCTATCATAAAATTAAAACTCATCTACTGGTTTAAGTGCTTCCCACCCCCTATTGGGCGTAGCCTCCGACTACGACCTATCAGCAGAGCAAACCATCGATTTGCATGGTAAGATACTGCAAAAATAGCAAAAAACAAATACAAAATGCTATTTTGTAGGTGCTTTGATAGTAGGCTAAATGCCAAGTTCGCGCCTCTGCTGTGGCGTGAGCTGTGGGGCAAAATTTGCCTGTAAAAAACTTCTAACCTGCACCGCAATCGGGCGTTTCCTATCGCGATAACGTGAAAAGTATTCCTGCTGAAAGATATTGATAAGGGCATTTTCTGTGTTGGTATTGGCATCGAGTTTGTAGGCAGCTTCTGCAACCCTGATAGCATAGAAAGGCTTTCTTTCCGCTTCCAAAAGGGCGCGAGCCGCAAGCTCATTGGCTTTCGAAACCCTTTGCAACTGGGTAGCCCTCTCTTTTTCTACCTCCGCCTGCTGTTTGGCTTCTAAGGCTTCCTGATTGCTCCTTTCAGCGCGACGACGCATAATTTCGGCACTATCTAAGGCATTTTTTAGGCGCGTTTCTATTTTTTTGATGCTATCCAAAGAGCTACTCACTTCCTTCTGACGCATCTCCACTTCCTTCTCTTTTGCCAAAAATAGCCCTAAGTACTCATCTAAACGGCGCGAAATCTCCTCCTGCTTTTTGGCTTTTTCTTGGGCATCTATTTTTTCCTTTTCCAAAGCAAGCCCACGCTCTACGGCTTTGTAGCGTTCCACACTTGCCCAACCCAAAAGTGCCAACAGCACCACAATAAACGAAGCAACAGAAGCATTTTGCCAATTCCGAAGACGACGAAGGCGTTTTCTGCTACGCTCAATAAGGGCAAGTTCGGTCTTATCTAAACGCAAATCCTCTAAATGAGGCGCAATGTATTCCAAATCTTTCTTATCCATCAAAACGCCCAAACGCTGGTAGCGCGTCATGCCATCTTTGATGACTGCCAAAACCATAGCGCGAAGGCGGTCTTCGGCAGATATTTTTTCATACACTTTGGCTGCCAAACTGTCGTGCGCCAACTCTATGCGCCCATCTAAAATATGCAATAGACGGGCTTGTCGCAATTCTTCTATACAAAAATCAATAATCGGGCGGCTAATCTGAAACTTCTCTAAGTTCTGTAATAGGGTTTGGATAGAGAGCGAGGTGCGTGTGCCTTCTTCGGTGATGAGTTGTTGTAAGATGTCCCAAATATGTTCTTGTTCGGAATGAGGCAAGACGCGCATCACGTTTTGTACCTGCGCCTCCAAAAAATCGCCCAAGACATCGTCTATATCGCTTACCTCTGCCACTAATTCGGGTGAAAAGGTTACGGGCAAACTCTTTTCGCGCTCATAGCCCTCTGTATAAAGCCTATCGAGATAAACTTGTAGATAGGTCAGTTCAATTTCATTGTCAAAACTCAATAAATCGGTCATCATGTCAGCCGTCTGGGAAGGGGCAACCATCTGGATTCCGAAGGCTAAGGCAGAACGCAAGATAACCTCTTTGGCATGATGTGGACGCATGCGCTCGATGCGCAAGCGGTGGTCGAAAAGTGAAGGCACTTGTTCCTCATATTCAGAAAGATACGCCAAGTATTCTTCGCGAATGACCAAGATAATTTTACACTTAATTTCGCTTTGTAGCATCAATTCGAGGAAGCCAAAGAAATGGCGTTGTTCCTCTATTGTACCGCTAATAAAAATTTCTTCAAATTGGTCAAAAATAAGATAAATCGGACGAAAGTGTGCCAAGTGCAGGGCTTTGATAGCCAAAGGCAGGGGCGTATTGCCTTTAAGACGGCGCGGCAGGTACTTATTGATTTCCTCTACGGTAGAAGAAGCAATGTCGTCTTTGCGGCGTACAAAAAGGGGCAGCCATTCGTCCTCTCCGAAGCGGCTCGATAGTCCGCAGTGTATCAGGCTTGTCTTGCCCGTCCCCGAAGCCCCATAGAGCAAGATGAGGTTACTTTCTGTGGTTTTGGAATAAAGGGCTTGAATTTCTTTATCCCGACCAAAGAAAATATCCTTGTCTTCACGACCGTATGCGTCTAATACTTTAAAGGGACTCTTGACCACGTCTGAAATAGGTTTGGTGAAAAAGCAAAGGCTAAGATACGGATATTCTTTTATATAAGAAACAACAAAAAGAGCAGGACAGGGCGTTTTTCCAAAAACCGACTCGCAAATTTTTATGTTTGCGTTTTATGGCTGCGATTTTTTTCTTTTGGCTAAAAAAAGCGTATCTTCGCACCTATCTAACGTTTGAGCGTTAGGGTTTGTTATATTTTCTCTGTCCCCTGCCTTTGCTTTCTCCTTGTTTTTTATTTCTTTCGTGTCTATTTCTTTCGTCCATTTTCTTTCGCCTATATGCAGCGCAACCCCATCAGTTTGAACGAGGCTATTAGCCAATTTTTGAAAGCCTATGGCTTAGATAAGCACTTAGAAGAGCAAAAAATTGTCGCCGCTTGGCATCAGGTTTTGGGCAAAACTGTTAGCAAGCATACCCAACAAATCGCACTAAAAGAAGGAACGCTTTTTGTGAAAATAGAAGCCCCTGCGCTAAAAAATAATTTGAGCCTGATGCGCAATCAAATCATAGAAAGACTCAATCAGCAGGCAGAGTGCCAACGCCTCAAAGAAATCGTATTTTTATAGTGCCTGCCAAAAAGATGACCCTATTTATTTCCTATTTGAGCCACAACCCACTCCCAACAAAAGCAAACACAAAACTTGCGACTATGAAAAATAACAATCAATATGTTGTCATTATGGCGGGCGGTATCGGAAGCCGCTTCTGGCCTTTCAGCCGCCAACACTATCCCAAACAATTTCAAGACGTATTGGGCGTAGGCAAGACCCTTATCCAACAGACCTCGCAACGCTTTTCGGCACTCTGCCCACCTGAAAACTACTTTGTCGTAACCAATGCCGCTTATTACGAATTAGTAAAGCACCAACTCCCCCATCTAAGCGACGACCAAATTTTATTAGAGCCGACGGCTAAAAATACCGCTCCTTGTATTGCCTACGCCGCCTACAAAATCCGCGAGCGCAATCCCAACGCCAACATTATCGTTACGCCCTCCGACCACCTCATTTTGGATAGCTACGCCTTTATGGAAAAGCTCAAAATCGCCTTAGACACAACCCAGTGGTCGAGCAAAATCATCACCTTAGGCATCGAGCCTACACGCCCCGATACAGGCTATGGCTATATTCAGATAGAAGAACGCCAATATGACGAAGTCAAGAAAGTTAAGATGTTCACCGAAAAGCCTAACCAAGCCTTAGCAGAAGCCTTTATAGAAAGTGGCGATTTCTATTGGAACGCAGGCATTTTTGTTTGGAACGTGCAGACGGTTATCTCCTCCTTCGAAGAACATCAACCCGATATGGCGGAAGCCTTTGAAGATATTACCGCCGATTTTTATACCGAAAGAGAAAACGAAAGCGTGCAGGCAGCCTATTCGCGCTTTCATGGCATCTCTATTGACTATGGCATCATGGAAAAATCCAAAAACGTCTATGTTGTGCCTTGCGATTGTGGCTGGTCGGATTTGGGAACTTGGAAGTCTTTGCACGAAACCCTGCCCAAAGACAAAAATCAGAACGCCATTCAAGGCAATGTCTTGGCGTATGAGGGCGTAAAAAATTGCATCATCAAGACTCCAAAAGATAGGCTTGTTGTGGTAAAAGGGTTGGAAAATTTTATCGTAGCAGAATACAACAATGTCCTACTGATTTGTCCCAAAGACGAGGAACAACGCATCAAACACTTTTTAGAGGACGCAAAAAATAAAAAAGGCGAAAAGTTTGTCTAAAACTTTCCCTTGAAAGGCAATAGGGGGCAGTGCTTCGGATAACTTTTGTATGATGGTGTTATGCCGAAAAATTCTCCCCCTTTTTAACTTTGGCAGCCCCTCTTGTGGTGATAAAAGTCTAAAATGCACGCCGCTGCAAAATCATATTGGCACAAGAAAGGCTCTCTAAAAGGCGGTGTTGTTAAATTCTAAAAATCAGATAGAAATGTAGGGACAAGGTATTACCTTTTCCGCAGTACGATTGGAATAAAAAAGGATTTTCAGACCCATAAACAAGGGGCAGCATTTTAGGCAATTTCGAGTAGCTCACAGACGCGCCTTGCACCGTCCTGCTCGGCACTCTTTTTATTTTCGCCATTGCCTTGTGCAATTAGCTCGTCATCTATAAAAATGGTCGCTGAAAATTGGATTTGTTTCGAATTGAGTTGTTCTTTTTCACACCTAAATTCTATTTTTTTGCCCTCACGCTGACTCCATTCGAGGAGTTTGCTCTTGTAGTTTTTAGTCGTATTGAGTAGCGTGTCTAAATCCAAATAAGTGTGCAGAATCTTTTTAATGATAAATTGATGGCTAAAATTATAGCCCTTGTCTAAATAAATTGCCCCGATAAAGGCTTCCATCGCATCACCATTGATAGACTTAAAGCCTTGTGCAGGACTATGACGCAGCCGCTTTTCATCTCTATTAACGAGCTGATTGATGCCCAAGCGCACTGCCAAATCGCCCAAAGATTGCCTGCTCACGATACGCGAGCGAATTTCGGTCAGATAGCCTTCGTCTTTATAGGGAAAGTGGCGAAAGAGGTAATCTGCCACTACCGCGCCTAAAATCGCATCACCTAAGTATTCCAATCGTTCGTTATCTTGTCGGAAGCCATCTTGCACAATACCTGCCGAGGCATGACGCATGGCAAGTTCGTAGAGTGCCAAGTTGGAAGGGTCTGCTCCCAAAATAAGACGCACCGCGTGGCGAAATTTTTTCTGTTCGGGGCTTTCGCTTAATCTTTTAAAGAAACGAAGAAGAAACATACTGCTTGATTTTGGCTTCTGAAATGGAAAAAGCAAGTACCAAAAGGCTACAACCTGCCCAATTCCTACTTTTGAGATGCCAAATTTACAAACAAATCTTGATATGCCACTTGCTTAGGCTGTCCAAAGCGACACTTAGATTTTGGGGCATTTCTTACAATGCTTGCCTTTGGTCTTGTATTTCTTACAGCACTTGTCTTTTTTATCGCAACCGAAGGCACAGCAAAAGGCTTCTTCGAAGGCTGCCGTACAGAGATTTTGAGCTAAGGTAGAAGGCTCTTGTGTCTGAATTTGGATTTGTAAGACGTTCATGGCGAAAAGAAGAATGGTAAGGTGGTGAAATCTGACTGCAAAGTAACAACTTATTTAGATTAAATCCAAATAAGATAGGTGCGTGATAAAAAAAAATCGCGCCTTTTTTTCAAAAAGCGCGATTGGCATTTCAAGCGTTTGTCCTATGTCGTTTTTCTTGCTTTGGGGTCTAATTTTTCTTTCCTATTGCATACTTGCCTGCATTTTTATCCCAAATAAGCTCGATGCTTTTGTACACCTTTTTTGGAAACTCCTGACAGCGGCTTTTTTCTGTATCGGAAAGGTCGCTCCACATTTCACAATCGGTGCAGTAGCCAAGTCCTAAACTTGCGTTGGCGGCAGTTCCGAATTGTGGCAATTTGAGCATAACAGGCGTGCGCGTTTCTAAAAAGCGATATTTTTCGGCTTCGGCAGGATTTTTTAGAAAGTCCTTGTAAGAAAGTTGGGGCAGTACCTGTGCCGTAACGTTGCGCCAAGTTTTGTTTTGGTAGGTTAGGAATTTGGCTTCAAAGCTATCTACGCCATCAAAAGTACCGAAGCTAAGTCCGATGATGGCACTTTTGTCGGCTTTGCGATACAAGACCACGCGCAGGGTGCTGGTGCCGCCGCCCGTTCCTTCATCTACAATTTCGATAAAGCCATTTTTTCTATCTACAATCACATTGAGTTCGTCTTCGAGCGAAGAGATGGCGACCCAAGTAGTTTCATTTTTTTGTTTTAAAGTATAACCGCGACGGTCTTCTTCCGACAAAAGGCGAAAATAATCTACCACGCCTGTCTGTGCTTTCGTTTCGCCAAAACAAAAAGCAACAAGCAGCAGGCTAAAAAAGGCAAAAGCAGGGATAAGTTTCATGGTCTGTGAGGATATGGGTGAAAATTTTTGGTAAAAGTTTGAAAGGGCAGGTGCAGAGGTTTGAAGGCTGCCCTTTTTTCTGTGCAAAAATCGTAATTAAAAGGAGTGGCGGTTGTTTTTTTGTACCAAAATGGGCTTTGACTTTGTGAAATGGGGCTTTCGAGGCTTTTTTTTAGAAAAAAGGAAAAAAAATGAGAAAAAAAAAGATGCCGTAAATAGCTTACGGTGTGGCAGGCGAACTTTGTAGTATCAAATCAAACAAAACCTCTCTAAACCTCTAATTTTTTATTCCCATGACAAAGAAACAAATCCAATATGCCTTCGAGCATCTTTTAGAAGGCTATCAAATCCGCAAGAAGGAAGTCATTACCAAAGAAGAATTGGCTGCCAAAGAAAACCAGAGCCAACTTTTGGCTACCGCCAAGACCTACACGCCCGATAGCATCATCAAAGGCTTAGGCGATTTACAACTGACCTTCACCGAACACATCACCAACTGGGCAAAAAAGCTCGAAGACGAATCGCACAAAAGACAAGAAATTCAGGAAGCGATAGAAATTGAGCAAAAACGCTTGGCAATTTTAGAGGAGGTCAAATTGGCGGCTGATGTTCTCTACCTTTTGCAGGAAGAGCATCACAATTTGCTCAAAGAATTGCAGGAAGAACACCAAACGACGATGCAAGAATTGGCACAAGAACGCCAAGAGAGCCAAAAAGAGCATGAAAAAGAAGTCGCTGCCTTTCACGAAAAATGCGCCGAAACCGAACGCCAAGAGCAAAAGCAGCGCGTTACAGAAGAAGATGCCTTTGATTATCATTGGCAAAAACGCCTCAAACTCGAAGCCGATGCCTTCACCGAAAAGAAGCGCAAGGCAGAGCGCGAAGTTGCCGATTTAGAAAGCCTCAAAAATGCAGATTGGGCAGCGCGTCAGGAAAAACTCGACCAGCGCAAGGCGCAGCACGAAAAGAACTTGCAGGCGATTGCCGAATTTGAGGAAAAACTCAAAAATGAAGTCAATAAAGCACGCGAAAAGGCTGCCACCGAAACCAGCAGAGAGGTGAAAGCCGAAGCCGAACTAATTGCCAAAGAAGAAGAAGCAAATGCGCAAATCTTTGCAGGGCAGATTGAAGACTTGCAGGCACGCATTGAAAAGAACAAAGGCGAAATAGAGAGCCTAACGGCACAGATGGCACAGGCGGTAGAGCAGGTCAAGTCGCTTTCTATCAAAGCCTTAGAAAATAGCCGCGTTACGGCATAAGCCTTTTTGTCCTTTCTTTTATCCTTTTTTTTGGTTCAAAAATTTCAAAACCTCTCAAACCTCTTTTTTTATGGCAGTCAATATCAAAAGCACCAAACAAGAAATTTACGACGCTTATCAGGCAATTCTGAAAGAAAAGCAAGAATTAGAAAAAAACTTGCAACGCCTACAAAGCGAAAACAAACAGCTACAAACCCAGAAGGCAGCACCTGCCCCCGTAGCCAAAGCCGCACCCGAAAAAGCACCAGAGCCGAAGCCCACCGCACTTGCGCCCGTACCTTTTCGCCTCGATAGCATCGAGACCCTTGTCAGTACCTTCGAAGACATCAAAGGCAATATCGGTACTGCCATTAGCGGACTTTCCGATAAGCTCACCAAAGAAGCCGCAGCTTTGGCAACTTTGCAGGAAAAAACTACCGAGATAGAATCCCAACTTTCTCAACTCTATCAAATAGAAAAATCAGACGAAAATACCCTTTTCAAACTCTTAGAAGATTATCTCAAACTAAAAGAGGAGTTTGAAAAGCAGCGCAATACCCTGAAAGAAACCCAACGCCAGACCTATCAGGAAGCTCTCAAAGAATCGGACAAAGCCGAGCAAACCGAGCGCGAAACCTTTGAGCAACTTCGTACAGAATGGCAGAAAAATTTTGAGCGTGAGAAAGAAAATTATCTCTACCAGCAAAAAATGACGCGCGAAGCCCTCAAAGACCAAGCCGAGCAGCTTGCAAAGAGCCGCGAAGCCGAACTCAAAGATTTCCGTCAGGAAAAGGAAAAAGAATGGGCAGCCAAAGAAAAAGCCTGTGCCGAACAAGAGCAGGCGTATGAAAAGGCACAAAAAGAGGCAGAGGAGCTACCCAAAAAGCTCGAAGCCGAAATCAAGCGCACCGTAGAAATGACCAAAGGGGCTATCTTGAAAGATGCCAAAACCAAAGCCGACCTATTGGCGAAAGAAAACGAAGGCAAGCGCAGAGTGGCAGAGATGCAAACCAAAGCCCTTACCAAAACCATCGAGCAGCAGGAAGCACAAATTGCCCTACTCAATAAGCAGTTGGTAGAGGCTTTGAAAGAAGCCAAAGAACTGGCGGTCAAGGCGATAGACGGGGCTTCGAGTGCCAAATCTTATGTGGCTTTGCGCGAAGTCGCCTTAGAGCAAGCCAAACAAAATGGCAAGAAATAGTTTCTTTTCTTTCCAAAAGCCACTTTCAAACAAACCTTTCCAAACAAAATGTGAATCTGAGACATAATCCAACCCGCTATGAAAGAAGTGAAAGGTATTCTCGACAACCCAAAATCATTGATTTTGGGTTGTTCTGTTTTTATGCCAAATTTGGTACGAAATAAAATTTGGATTCCCGCTCAAAGTTGAATCCCCATTAACAAAATATCGTCGCGCTGTGGTACGTTGCCCAAAACGGTAGAGAGTAGCCCATTGAGATAGGCTTCCTGCTCAAAAAAAGAAAGGCGTACAACGTTTTCAAGCATACTCTTTAAATTGTGCGAGCCATATCTATCCGAACTCACCGTATTTTGGTCTTCGATGCCGTCTGTGGTCAGAAAAATGACATCGCCACTTTGCAAGAGTAATTCGTGTTCTACAAAAGGCTTATACCGATGGCGCAATAGTGTGCCGCCTACGCTCTGTCGCGTTCCCTTGATTTCCTGAATTTCGGTGTATTTTTCGGCAGAAGGTTGCGAAAAGTACCAAAGCGGACGTTTTGCCCCTGCAAAAGTAAGTTTGAAGTGATGGGGGGCAGCACTTTTTTCGAGTACGATAATGGCACCGTCCATGCCCAAATTGATTTTGGTTTCGTCCTGACTTAGGAAACGCTGTACGGTTTCGTGCATCGACTCTAAAATCTTGGCAGGCGAAGTAAGTCCGTAAATGCGCACCGCCTTTTCCAAACTATAAGAGCCTACAAAGGTCATGAAAGCCCCTGCAATGCCATGCCCTGTACAATCTATGACGGCAAGAATGATTTTGTTATCTACTTCGGCAGCCCAATAAAAGTCGCCCGAAACGATGTCGCGCGGACGGTTTAGAATAAAATAATCGCTATCCAAACGCCTGATAATCAAATCGTCGAGCTTCGTATCGGAAGGCAACATGGCATGCTGAACGCGCTCGGCAGCTTGAAGGCTATACTCTATTTGCCGTCTTTTTTCGTTGAGTTCGGTATTTTGCGACAAAATATAGTCGCGCTGCGCCAAAATCTCCTCCTGCTGTTGGTTCAATTCTTCATTTTGCGCCATCAATTCCGCATTTTTTTCTATAATCTCACGCTCGGCAATGCGTTGGCGAAGGGTCTGATAAGTAAGCGAAACGGTAGCGCAGGCAGCAATGGTAAGCAAAATCTCCTCTTTTGTCCAGACGCGCTTTGCCCCTACGTTTTCAAAACAAATTACGCCGCTAAATTTGCCCTCTATAAAAAAAGGCACATCTAAGAGCGAAAAAATATTGTAAGGTTTTAAATAAGTTTCCGTAAATTCGGAAGTGCGTGAGTCCTGACGTGCATCAAAGGCATCGACAATCTCTCCTTTTTCTATGGCTTCAAAATAGTGTGGAAAATGCTTTTGTTCTAAAATCATGCCATGCTCATGCTTTTGCTCACTTTTGATATAAAGGCTCAAAGCCTCGATATGATTCTGTTCGTATTTCCAAATACCTACCTGCTCTATATCGAGTGTCTGTGCCAAAAGGCGCGTAATGAGGTCTAAGGCTTTTTCAATTTCACCCTCCTGAATGGCACTATCCGACACCATCTGGCTCAAAGTATCGACATTTCGCTGCAAAAAGTGCTGATTATCAAGGGCTTGTTTTTGTTGCCACGCCACTACCTTGCGCCAAAAAAGTGGCGAAAATGTTTGCAGGTAGGCTTCAAAGTCTGCCCTTCTATTCTGTGCCTCTGCCGAAAGTGTCCACCTTTCGCCCTCCTGCTCAAAAAAAAGAGAGCCTTTCAAAAACTGTGGATAATCGATTTTTGGTGCAGGCAGGAAGATTCCATTTTTCTCTAATTCGCCTACATAAGAGGCTGCAAAAAAAGAAGGCTGTGGCGAAAACTCCACTACCATTTTAGCTTCGAGCGGCGCATCAAGCAAATGACTAAGGGCAGCATAAAAATAGTCGAGCGAAAAAGCAGGGTCGGGCATCGAGAAACAAATTTGCAGATTCTAAAACTTTGGAAAAGGGGCATTTTGAGTCCCCAAAAATTGTGAATTTTTGGCTAAAAACGAAAAAAAAACACCTTTTTTCGACCAAAAAATAAAAAATGCCCTTATTTCCCGCTTTTAGGCGAAATAACCTAACTTTGCAGGAAGAAATCTTGCCCCTAATTGCTCGTCAAAACATAGAGAAAGACCAAGCGAAGGAGGGCGAAACAAGCTATTTAGCCTTTATTTTGACTTAATTTTTAAAATTGATATGTGGTTAGAAAAAAACGCAATCCGTACTTTTTTTGTCTTGTGCCTGCTACTATTGGCTGCCTGCCAAGGGCGCAATTTGGAATCTACGCTGCAAATGCCCGATTTGCCCTCTGCCACCTCTATTTCTTATGAAAAGGAAGTTAGTTTTCTAAGTCAGATAATAGAAGATAATCC
Source organism: Hugenholtzia roseola DSM 9546 (assembly GCF_000422585.1). Lineage (NCBI taxonomy): Bacteria > Pseudomonadati > Bacteroidota > Cytophagia > Cytophagales > Bernardetiaceae > Hugenholtzia > Hugenholtzia roseola. The sequence goes on along the minus strand of NZ_KE383887.1, from coordinate 122,278 downwards.
AAGTGCAGATTTGTACTATCAAAGGGCGATATTACATTTAGGCGAAAAAAAGGAAAACTTAGCCTTAGAAGATTTAAAAAAAGCACTGCTTTATGATAGCCTACAAGCCAAATACCACTTCGCACTCTTGCAGGTTTATCTTTTGCGCGAAGAGCCAAAAAAAGCCTTAGCAGCTGCCGAGCGAGCCGAGCTTTATGGCATCAAAGCCTTTGAGTTTTATCGCCTCTATGGAAAACTCAACATCGAGGAGCGCAAATGGAACAAAGCCCATCAATGTTTTGACCATATTCTAAACCTTATACCGCAAGATTTGGAAGCACTCTACTACAAAGGTTTCGCCTTTGCTGCACAAAGAGATAGTACCCAAGCAATTTCATATCTAAACCAAGCCATTTCACAAAAAAAAGACTATTTAGACGCACATATCGCCCTTATTCGCCTTTATCAAGACCTTAGAAAAACACGCCTTGCCCTACAACAAGCCGAAACCGCCCTTGCTATTTTTCCACAAAATCCGACCCTGCACTTTTTAGTCGGCAACATTCACCAGCAGACAGGTAAGAACGAAACTGCACAATTTTGGTACAGAAAAACGGCAGAATTGGACACTACCTCTTGGCAGGCACATCATCAAGTGGGTATGTACTATTTTTACAAAGAGTATTATAGCGGTGCTTTGCCCTATTTAGAACGCGCCCTGCGCCACAATGCACAACTTTATCAGGCAGCCTATTGTGTCGGATTTATCTATGAATACAAGACCAAAAGAGAAGAAAATGCCCTTTTATACTACCAAAAGGCACAAAATTTCTACCAAAAGGCGCAATCTGCCGAAAAACCAAATGCCAATATTACCGAAGCCCTCACCCGCATTGCTGCCAAAATAGAGCGCGAAGTCTATAAAAATTCGCCCGAATATGCCGCCGAAAGGCTCAAACGCTATCAGCAGGAAAAAGCCGACCGCGAGCGCAGGTATCGCGATTCGATACAAAACCTAAAACGCGACAGTTTATAAACAAAACCTTATAAACAAAATTTTGTAGGTAAAATTTGGTTGAAAATTTAATTTTTGGGCTTCGAGCAAACCTGCTGAACCCCCACCCTGCCCTCCCCCCATAGGGGAGGGTTCGAAAACAGAATCATTTTTTGGTATAAATGCAAAAAAATGACACTGAATAAAAGCCTCGCCATATAGGGCAGTGATGTTAAATTTTAAAAATCAGATACAAATGTAGGGACAATGCCTGCCTTGTCCGCAGGGCAAAATTGAAAAACTGGGTTGGTTCATTCTTGCATAGTTGGGACAACGCGGTGCGTTATCCCTACAAAAATACAGGTGTAAGTGCATTTAAGGCTTTTATCGTTTCAACAATACTTTTATTTATTTACTTGAATAGCCCCATTGATTTTGAGTTTGATAACTTCCATGCTTTCAAGTCCCTCATTATCAATCACTTTGACGGCGATTTGATACGCCCCTGTCTTAAATTTTTGAACCTGCCTACCTTGTTTGTCTAATAGTACGTCAGGTACAAAATTATCTTTGTAGTCAAATTGCCAAGCATAAAATTCGATTCCATTTTCGCTTTCGCCTTTGGCTACAAATTCTATTTCGCGCAACTCTTTTTGTAAGCCTAAATCCTTGATTTCCACCTGCAAAGTGGGCTTTTTAGCGATAGGTACGATACTTTCTACCGTTACAAGTTCGATAAGAACCTGCTCCTCCACCTTCAAACGCGCTACCTCCTGAATTGCACCTTTGCCGAAAGAAAAGGCGATAATAAAGCCAACAGGTTTGTTTTCTGATTTATTTTTTTCAAAACTTGTTTTATCAAAACGCTGAATAGCAGAGAAAAAATTATCTACCACATTCCTACCAATGTTGTCGCTGCGTTTTACTTGAATGGGCTGATTCTCGCGCGTTCTGCCATCAAGACCCAAATCGCCGCGCTGCTTTGCATTAGAAAGTCCGCCAAATTGCTGCACTATCCAAGTTTCAAACTCAAACGCATTTTGGTAGCGAAGGGTATCATAATCGTACTTGTGCAACGCCACCGAAAAGGGCTTGGCAAAGACATCTTGCGTTTTGCCTGCTGCCTTGCCTTGTTGCAAATTTAATCTAAATTCTGTTACTTTTATTGCCTGCACACTTTGGTCTATTCCTATCCAATTTCGCCCTAACCTATCCGCCACCGCAACCGTTGTGCCGCCGCCTACAAAGCAATCCAAAACGGTATCGCCTTCGTTGCTCGCCGACTTAATGATGCGTTCCAAAAGAGCTTCTGGTTTTTGGGTAGGATAGCCAATGCGCTCTTTTTTAGTTTTAAAAACACAATTAAACCACAAACTATCTACGCTGGTGCCTGGCATCTCGTCAAGATAATGTTTGAGATAAGGCTTTCCTGTTTTGGAATAATAAATGCGCCCCTCTTGTTCAAATTTTTCCATATTCGCCTTCGAATATGCCCAATAGCGTCCTTGGGGCGGTTTTTTCCCCTGCCACTCAAAAGAAGTATCCCCCCCACCTTTCGCCGCAGAAAGGTCAGAGGCTTTAAACCTACGTCCATTCTCATCAATTTTATTGTAGGATTGTGCTACATAGTCAGAAGTATATCGTTCATGTTGTGGATTAAAAGTATAATTTTTTGCGTCTTTTGCATAAAAGAAAATCGTATCTGTCACCCTCCCAAAATGCTTTGCGCCTTGTTTGGTATCGTTGTGTGTTGTGGCTCTTTTCCATACAATTTCATTCACAAAGTTATTCACACCAAAAACTTTATCTAAAATATGCACCCGAATATGCGCATTGGCATGCCAATCGCAATGAATAAAAATCGAGCCTGTGGGTTTCAAAATTCGATGCATTTCGAAAACCCTATCTTTGAGCCACGCAATATAATGCTCGATGCCACCGCTAAAACGGTCTTCGAAGCTGCGTATTTCGCCTGTATCGCC
>NZ_KE383887.1:75806-118303 GCF_000422585.1 Hugenholtzia roseola DSM 9546 | reverse complement strand
ACATGGGAAATGGCTTTAAAAAATGCGAAAAAAAGGCTTCGAGTTAGGCTTGCAAGTTAGTAAATTTTTGGTGTTTTTTTAGATAAAAGAAAGGAAATTTTCCTATTATAGGTCTTCTATGATTTCCAAGATAGGGCGCAGCGGAAGTTTGTCGGTGCAAAGGGCAAGAAGCTCTTGCTGGCTAACGCGAAAGATAGGGTGCTGAAAATCAGGAGCTAACGCCACCATAGGGACTAAAGCAAAGCGTCTTTGGTGCAGTAAGGGGTGCGGAATTTGCAAATTTGGCTCGGATATTACATGGCTACCGAAATAGAGAATGTCGATGTCGATGGTGCGCCTATCCCATTTTCGGACGCGCTCTCTGCCAATTTTTGCCTCTATTTTCAACACGCTTTCGAGCAGGTTTTGCGGACTTAGTTCGGTTTGTAATACTAAAAGTTGATTGTAAAAAAGGGGCTGTTCTTCTAATCCCCAAGGTGCGGTTTCGTAAATGGCAGATTGGGCTTCTAAAAAGCCTACTTCCTTTTGCAAGAAAAAGCGTGCCGCTTCCAAATTTTGGCGTTTATCACCCAAATTGCTCCCTAAGAGCAAATAAACACGTGTTTTTGCAGTCATAAAGGGTAGAATTAACATAGACTTCTTTTCAAACCTACCTGATTTGAAGGGAAAGTCTTGTATTTTTGAAGTGCAAAGATGCAATATAGCCGCCAATAAATCCGCTATCTCACGCCTTTTTGTCAAACAAAATCCATTCAAGCGAGTATCCTAAGCGCGGAACGTCCTTCTTTTTTACTTCAAAAAATTGAATTATGAAAAAAAACTTACTTATCTTTTTGGCTTGCTTTTTCGCACTTGCTTGGCAGCAGGTTTGGGGGCAAGCAATTTTTGAAAATCCTATCACAGGCACAAATCCGAATACAAGTAACCCCTACACCACAGGGCAGACCGTCAATGCAAATCTAACCGTTTCGGGAATCGGCAGAGGTTCGGGCATCAGTGGAACTGGGGCAACTAACCGATACAATGCAAACGGTTGGGAGAGTGGCTCTTTGGCTACCGCTATTGCAAATAACGACTATTTCGAATTTACCCTTACGCCTAATGCAGGTTTTCAAATCAATTTCACAAGTTTTGTATATACAGCGCAAAGAAGTAATACCAACATTGCTAATTTTAGTTTCCGTTCAAGTCTTGATGGATTTGCAAGCAATATAGGGAGTCCTACTTTTAGTGGCACAACGATTGACCTATCAGCGGCACAATTTCAAGGCATTACCTCAGCCGTAACCTTTCGCCTGTATGCTTGGGGTACAAACAACGGTACTGGCACTTTTAGCATCAACGATTTTACTTTCAATGGTACTGTAACTTCGGCAGCCCCTTTGGATACAGAAGTGCGTTTTTCGGCTACTTCGAGCAGTGCGCTCGAAAATGCAGGGAGTTTTAATATTCCTGTTCAGATAAGCAATCCAAGTGCCTCTACCGCAACCAGCGTGCAGGTGGTTTTATTGAGTGGTGATGCAGCGCGTTTGAACAACTACACAACCCAAACGCTCACCTTCCCCGCAGGCTCTTCTGCCGTTCAGAATCTGACCCTAAGCCTAACGAATGACAATGCCTGTTTGGGCAATGAAAACTACCTTTTCGAGCTACAAAATGTCAGCGGCGGCACAAATGCAAGCGCGGTAAATCCTACCCAACACCAATTTACGCTGATAGAAGACGAAAATACCGCAACAACGCTCTTTTGGCAGGGCTTTGAAGGGGGCGGCACTTGGAACATCACCGCAGGGGCAGGCAACCTTTCCAACAACACAGGGGCGGCAGATGCCTTCCTACCCAATGCGCGTATTCGCACAGGAAAAGGCTCTTGGCAGGTGAGCAATGCCAATGCGAGTTTGGTTTTAGAAAACCTCAACACAACCGCTTATAGCGATATGCAAGTGGAGATTTTCCTTTCCAGCACCGCCACCAACGCCGCCAATGGTGCAGACGGCACAGATGAAGTTCGCGCCTTTGTTGCCCTCGACGGAGCGGCTTTTTCGGCTACCCCTGATATTAGACTGACAGGCTTTAACAACGGCAAATGGGATTATAGCCAAGCCACAGCCACTACCAGCGCAGGCACGCCTTTGGTACAAAACACCAACACGACCAAATACTCGAAATTGGTTATCCAAATTCCAAATGGCACTACTTCGCTTAGTTTGCGCATAGAAGCCCAAAACGACAACAACGACGAAATTTGGAACATAGATGACATCAGCCTACGCGGAAGTCTTTGCGCCCTGCCCGACGTTTTAAACCCTACCGCTACCGCCTTTTGTACCGACAATCTCGACCTTAGCTGGACGCTCCCTGCCGACTATGATGCCACTACCGACGAAGTTTTGGTATTTTTAAAAGCCGACGCGCCAATTCTTTTGGGTACAAATACACAGGATTATAGCGGCTACACCCCAAACCCCAACTTTACAGATGCCTCGCCTTTGGCAGCTACGCCCTACCCTTTCGACAATGCCGCCAAACTTGTCTATCGCGGAGATGGTACAAATGTCAATGTTTTTAATTTGATGGAAAACCGTTTTTATTATGCTCAAATTTTTCATGTCCGAAATAGCAACCAATATTCCTACGGTCTGCATCAAATTGCAAAAACGGCTGCCAATCCTGCTCCCATCAATAGCCTTAGCGCACAAGCCCAAAATGCAAGCGCAAGCCTTACTTGGCTCAATCCCGATGCCTGCTATGATGAAATTATGGCAGTAGTGGGCGTGAGCGGATTTAGCGCAACGCCCGTAGGTGATGGTGCAGGCTATACTGCCTCCGCCACTTATGGCAGCGGAACGGCAATCGGAGGCGGCTTTGTAGCCTTCAAATCGCCGACAGGAAACCGTTTAGACCTAAGCGGACTTAGCAATGGCACTACCTACTGCGCTAAGTTTTTTGTTCGAAAAGGCAGCACTTGGTCGCAAGAAAGGGAAGTTTGCTTTACACCCAACACAGGCAAAATTTTGTACCCCGGCGATATGGCTATTATCGGTTGGGACGCGCAAACATCAGGCGCAGACGACGAAATTCATTTGGTTACTTTGGTAGAACTCACGCCACAGACGCAATTTATTTGGTGCAATGCCACTTTTGAAAATGGAAACGCCGCCTTTTCGCGCAATATAGACTGGGAAACCAATACTTCTTTCGGTTGGGACGACATTCAAGTCCGTCAATTTACGTGGAATGGCGCAAGTAGCATACCCGCAGGAACGGTGATTTCTTTCGAATCGGTAGGCATCGGTTCAGGGATTGCCAATATTAGGCTCAATGGCGTGGCTACGGCTGCTTTTACTGTGGTAGGAAGTGGCAGCGGTGGCGCAAATATCAGCACCAGCAACGCAGACCAAATGTTTGTCATGCAAGGCACTTTCGACATTCCAAATGGTAGCTTTCAGGGTAATGTTCTTTTTGGCATGAGCAATGACGCTACTTGGGTCAATTTAAACCAAAACGCAGGCACTTCGCGCACTTCGCGCCTACACCCGCATATTCTTTGTTTGAATGTGGCTTATGGTAGCAATAGAGAAGTCGCCTTTTACAATACCACCGCCCTGCATACAGGCTCGCAATCAGAACTTTTGGCAAATATCGTCAATACAGGCAATTGGACAGCCACAGGCACTACCGTTGCGCCTACCTTGCAAAGCACAAATTTCAACGTAAGTGCAGCCGCCTCGCTTGGCACTTGGGTAGGAAATGGAGGAACAGCCTCGCGCGAAAACTGGTTTGAGTGTCAAAATTGGGAACATCGTTTTGTACCCGACCGAAGAATAGATGTAAGCATAAACAATCTGACCAACGACAACGCCGACATCGACGCTGCCTCTACTGCTGCACGCGAGTACGACCGCATCGCACGTTGTAAAAATCTGACCCTAAGCCAAAATCAGGTGATTTTAGATGCCAACGGCGGCAATGATTTGCTCCGCATCTATGGCAATTTCAACCTTTCAGGCGCAGGGCTGCTCAATATGAGCGACGGCAACAACGCCACCGAAGACGGCAAAATCCAACTCTTTGGAAATTGGACAAATGCAGTAGGAAAAACCGCCTTCGCAAAAGGAAACGGCAGCGTGGAGCTTATTGGGGCAAATCATCAAAACTTTACCACCGTTGCGGCTAACGCCGAAGAGGATTTTTATCGCCTTATTCTAAACAAAAACCCCCAAGCGCATCTCTTTTTGGCTTCCCAAATGCGCCTACAAATAGACCATGAGCTGGTTCTCACGCAGGGCGTTATCTTTACGGATAGCCTTTTTTGGGTTGTCTTTGATGAAAATGCCGTAGCCATCGGCGGTAGCAAACAAAGTTTTATCCATGGCGAGGCTCTTAAATTGACCAATAGCACCGATATTTTTCTGATGCCTTTGGGCAAGCTCATAGGCACAAGAGGGCGATACAATCCGCTCGAAATCGAGCCGCAAGGGGCAGCCGCCGCCAGTTTTGCAGGCGAATATTTCCCAAGTGCTTACTCTTTTCTTACGCCTGTGGAAAATCCGCCCCTCGACCGCGTTAGCCACTTAGAACATTGGTCTTTGGATAGACGTAGCGGCACAACGCCTGCCAAAGTTACGCTGCACTATACCGTAGAAGCCGATGGAGGCTATGATATGAGCGGCATGGTTGTGGCGCGTTGGGAAAAAACAGGGGCTGCCTTAGCGCAGGGCATTTGGCGCGACCAAGGGCAAGATGTAGGGCGCACCTATGGCTCTGTGTCGGAAGGTTATGTTACAAGTGCCGTTTTTGTCAATACCTTCGAGCCTTTTGCTACGCATAGCACGTTCTTTACCTTAGGCACTTTCACCGACCTCAATCCGCTGCCCGTAACGTGGCTTTCTTTCGAGGCGACACTCGAAGCGCAGGGCGTTTGGTTGGAATGGAAAACCGCACAAGAACTAAATGCCGACTATTTTGAAATAGAGAAAAGCCTTGAAAATGAAGCGACAAGCGGCGAAAGGCAGGAAAAAGAGCCAACAACTACTTTCCAAAAAATAGGCAGCCTCAAAGCAAAAGGCAGCACCAACGCCATTCAAAAGTATCGCTTTTTAGACCCCGAAACGCATTTGGGCAAGGTCTATTATCGCCTCAAACAAGTTGATTTTGATGGCACTGTGCATTATTCGCCTATCATATCTGTTAGCCAAAAGCAAAACGATTTGATACAACTTTATAGTGCAGATAAAAAAGTATTCCTAAAATCAAACTTAAAGGAAGCACAGACCCTATCCCTTCTTTTTTACGATACAAAGGGTAGTCTGCTTGCTTCCTATCAGGTGCAAGTACCCGCAGGAAGTCAGCTTGTATCGCTCCCAACATTGCCCAAAGGTTTGCTTCTTTTCCAAATTTTGCCACAAAAAAACCTCGCCTCGCCTGCCAATCTAAGCGGCAAAGTTTGGATTGACTAAAACGAAGGGCATTTCTTTACAAAACCAAAGACGAAAGGCACAAACTGTCTTTCGTCTTTTTTATCTATTTTCTACAATTTTTTAGCCTTGTTTTTGGGTAAAAATGCCAAAAAAGACTATTTTTGCCTGTCCTAATTTTTGCCAAACCTACCTCTTTTTAAAAATTGTTTTCTTTTGTAATGGTAATCTTTTTCTGATGCACACCCACCTGATAGAAACCGAAAAGCACAGCGATTTTTTAGCCCAAAATCGCCAAGACCCTATTACGGGCGATAGCATCAAGGCAGGCGATAAGGTCGTTTTTTGTGCCGCCTGCAAATCCGTTTTTTTGGTAGAAACTTGGCAGTATTTGGGTGAGCAGCACTGTGGGCAGAGCCAGACTTTGGAAGCGATACCGATTAGAAGAAATTTGAATATTAAATCAGATAAATTTGATTTACGCACCTATAAACTGGCTTTGACTGCCAATGTAAACACACTTGACACCAGAAATTGGATTGAGGGTGACTTGCCGATTGAATATAAGAATTTTACTAATGTTTCTACTAAAGAAATAGTTGTAGTTTTTATTATTTCATTATTTGTTTTTTTTGGAATAATGTTTATTTTTACAATTTTTAATTTTATACTTCTTTTTATTCTTATTGTAGCAAGTATTTATCTTTTTATTTTTTTTAATAACACTACTAAAAAACTAACAAGAACAGATAAAAAAATTGAAACATTATTTGATTTTTTTATTAAAGATAATTCTATTTTAATAATAAAAGAAAGTACAATGTTCTATATATTAAATTCAGCTATCTCCGAAATATATATTTCAGGCGACGACCAATATGAGGACGAGGGCTTTTCCACAGGTCATTTTCACGTCCTTATTACAGAAAAAAGCGGTGTAGAGTCTTATTTTACAATAACCTTGAACTATGAAAGTGCCAAACTCTTTTTTAACGAGTTTGCGGTTTGGAGTCGGAATGTGGAGGTTTATATCAAACGCTACGGACTTCCTACCTATGGTTTTAAAAAGCGAATTAGCTATCTTATGTCGCACATCAATTATTTAATCAATTATCGTGAAGCTAAATTTAAAATTTGGTAATTTTTAAACTATAAAAAATATACTGTATGCACACTCACCTGATAGAAACTGAAAAGCACAGCGATTTTTTAGCCCAAAATCGCCAAGACCCTATTACGGGCGATAGCATCAAGGCAGGCGATAAAGTCGTTTTTTGTGCTGCCTGCAAATCCGTTTTTTTGGTAGAAACTTGGCAGTATTTGGGAGAGCAGCACTGTGGGCAGAGCCAGACTTTGGACAAAATTCCGCAAGCGACTGTCCTTACGCTGCGCCAAAAAATCTTTGATTTGGATAATTATCCTTTTCAAGTACAAGCTAATATCAGCCTTGCCCCTACGGAAATTTGGAGCGTCAGGCTTCGCCAAAAGACAAAAAACGGCAATTTCAAAAGGATTGCGCTTTCTATGGCAGCCATCTTGATAGGTTTTTTGCTGCCCCTTCTAAGTTTTATTGGCACAGAGGCAAATTTATTGATACCCTTCCTACTTGCTACTTTTTTGGCTGCCACGCTTACTTTTATGATAAATAAGTTTTCTATTCTTCCTTATTTGAAGGAAAATAGAAAAAATAATTTGTTTTTAAATAAAACTTCTTTAGCATTGAGGCAAAAAAAGGGAATCCTGCACGTTTCTATCGATAAAATAGAAGCCCTCACTATTTCGGGTTTTGATGAAAATTTGACCGAACAAATAGGGCGTTTCAATCTATATCTGCGCCTGCAAGACGGCACAGACCACGAAATTTCCCTTTTATTGGACTTTACCCAAGCCAAAGCACTTTTCTACCAACTTAGCCTTTGGAGCGAAAAGGTTAGCATTTATATCAGAAAAAACAAACTTCCCACCTACGGAATGGGCGAAGAAACCAGCCTTTTGCTTTCACATCTATACTTTCTTTTTAACTATCGTGATGCTAAGTTTGAGTTTATTTGAGAGAGAATAAATTTCAATACTTATGTTATTTTTCATATAAAAAGCGTTAATTTTAAGTAGTTTTTTATTTTGTAGGGACAAAGCTCACCTTGTCCCTACAAAACTTGTCATTTTTTATTATTTTATAGCCAAAAGATAGCAGCGTCTATTTAGAAACCGCCATTTCTAACACAAACTTGCCTTCTTCTACCTCTACCTCTTCGCCGTTTTCCACATTTTCTACCAAATCTAAGGCTAAGGCTTGGACTTCTTGGCAGATATAGGCTTGATGATTTTGTAGAGCCTGATTGAGGAAAGTACCCGAAAGTTGTACTTTTAGTTTGATTTTATCTTGTACTTCCAAACCTTTTTCTTTGCGTAGGTTTTGAATACGATTGACAAAATCACGTGCCACACCTTCCTCTTTGAGCGTTTCGGAAATGGTTACGTCGAGGGCAACGGTAATGCCTGCTTCGGCAGCCACAAGCCAGCCTTCTACATCTTGGGAGGCAATTTCTACCTCTTCGAGAGTCAAGATGATAGGTTCGCCGCTGTCGGTTTTTATCAAGACTACCCCTGTTTGTTCGGCGGTACGGATTTGGGCAGGAGTCATTTTATTGATAAAAGCGGCAATCTGTGGCATCTGTTTGCCATACTGTCCGCCTAATTTTCGGAAGTTGGGCTTGATTTTCTTAACTAAAAGTTCAGAATTTTCAGGTATAAATTCTAAACTTTTTACATTCACTTCTGAAAGGATAATGGGAGCTGCCTTTTGTACCAAGACCTTTGTAGCCTCGTCGGGTGCTGCCACCATGATTTTTTCCAAAGGCTGACGGACGCGAATTTGCTTGCGCTTTCTTAGGGCGTGTGTCATAGACGAAATCTGCTGTGAGAGTTCTACCTGACGCTCTAAGTCCTTGTCTATCAGACTTTTATCCACATTCTGCCAATAGCTCAAATGGATAGACGGGTGTCCGAAGATAGAACGGTTGTTTTGTTTTGCTACTAAAATCTGAACGTCTTTTTCTGATAAAGTTTCGGTTAGATTTTGATATAACCAATCGGCAAAGAAAGGCGCGATAGGGGACATAAGCTGCGAAACGGCAAGCAAACATTCATAAAGCGTTTCATAAGCCATGTGCTTATCCTGCGTCATTTCACCTACCCAATAGCGTTTTCTGCAAAGGCGCACATACCAATTTGAAAGTTGGTCGCAAACGAAATCTTGGATAGCACGCGCTACCTTAGTAGGCTCATAGTCAGCATAATAGCCATCTACTTCGGCAATAAGGCTATTGAGTTTGGAGCTAATCCAGCGGTCGAGTTCGGTGCGGCTCTGCACAGAAGTTTGCTTTTCTGCCGAATAAGTCCAATTATCTAAATTCGCATAAATGGCAAAGAAATTATACGTATTTTGAAGCGTTCCAAAAAACTTGCGCTGCACTTCCGTAACCCCATCAAGATTGAAACGAAGGTTATCCCAAGGGTTTGCATTTTCTACCATATACCAGCGCGTTGGGTCTGCGCCATACTGCGAAAGGGTTTGGAAAGGGTCGACGGCATTGCCCAAACGCTTAGACATTTTGTTGCCATTTTTATCTAAAACCAAACCATTTGAAATTACATTTTTAAAGGCAATTCCTCCAAAAAGCGACTTGTTTTCTTCTGTTTCGCCCAGCATCACAGCAAGGGCATGCAGGGTGAAGAACCAGCCGCGCGTTTGGTCTACGCCTTCGGCAATGAAATCGGCGGGGTAATTTTTTTCAAAAATGCCCTGATTTTCAAAAGGATAGTGCCACTGCGCATAAGGCATCGCACCCGAATCGAACCAAACGTCGATAAGGTCGGTTTCGCGATATAGCTTTTCGCCTTCCCTAACCAGCGTAATCCTATCGGCATAAGGGCGGTGCAGGTCAAAACCGTCTTGTTTTTGGTATTTTTCTAAAATTTCGGCGTTTTGCTGCTTTTCCACTTCGGAAAGCAAAGACGAAGTTTGGGCTGCCTGCATTTCGGTAATGAGCTGCTCTACCGAACCGATACAAATTTCCTGCGTGCCTGTTTCGTTGCGCCAAATGGGAAGGGGCGTTCCCCAATAGCGGCTGCGGCTCAAATTCCAATCTACCAAGTTTTCAAGCCAATTTCCGAACCTGCCTGTGCCTGTACTTTCGGGCTTCCAGTTGATGGTTTTATTAAGCACGATAAGTTTTTCTTTTACCTTTGTAGTAGCGATAAACCAAGAAGCCAAAGGATAGTACAAGATGGGCTTATCGGTGCGCCAACAGTGGGGATAATTGTGTTCGTACTTCTCGATTTTGAAGGCGCGATTTTCGGCTTTTAGTTTCAAAGCAATTTTCAAATCGGTGCTTTCATAGCCTTCCGCACTCGTAACCTCGTCGGGTTCGTATTCTGATTTGACGGCTCTGCCTGCAAAATCGGTAACTTCTTTTACAAATCTGCCACTTTTATCGACCAAAGGCATGGGCTGTCCATTTTCGTCTAAGACCAAAAGCGGCGGCACGTCATTTTCACGCGCCACACGAAAGTCGTCTGCGCCAAAAGTAGGGGCAATATGCACAATGCCTGTACCATCTTCGGTGCTTACAAAATCGCCTGCAATGACCTGAAAGGCATTTTGGGCATTTTCCAAAGGCTGCACATAAGGCAGAAGTTGCTCATATTTTAGCCCCAAAAGATGACTACCCTTAAACTGTTCTACGATAATATAAGGGTGCTTATTTTTGTGCTTCTCCTCGTCGTATTCGTTGTGAGGCACGTACCTATCAGGAGTCAAGACCTTGTTTATCAGGGCTTTAGCAAAGATAATAGAAATCGGCTGTTTGGTATATTGGTTATGCGTTTCAACCTTAATATATTCAATATCTTTTCCTACGGCAAGGGCAGTATTGGAAGGCAGCGTCCAAGGGGTCGTTGTCCAAGCCAAGAGAAATTCATTGTCTTTGCCCTTGACCTTAAATTGTGCCATCATCGAAAGGTCTTTTACTTCGCGATAACAACCGGGCTGATTTAGCTCGTGCGAAGAAAGCCCTGTGCCTGCGGCAGGCGAATAAGGCTGAATGGTGTAGCCTTTGTATAGAAAGCCTTTGTCATACAGACGCTTTAAAAGATGCCAAAGCGTTTCAATGTATTTATTATCAAAGGTAATATAAGGGTCTTGCAAATCTACCCAATAGCCCATTTTTTGGGTGAGGTCTTCCCATTCTGTTTTGAAACGCATGACGGTTTCTCTACATTTCTGGTTGTATGCCTCGATGGAAATTTTCTTACCGATGTCTTCTTTTGTAATACCTAATTCCTTTTCTACTTGCAATTCGATAGGCAGCCCATGCGTATCCCAACCGCCTTTACGCGCGACCTGCTTGCCTTTTAGGGTCTGATAGCGGCAAAAAATGTCTTTAATAGTACGCGCCATAACGTGATGAATCCCCGGCGCACCATTCGCCGAAGGAGGACCTTCATAGAAAGTAAAGGTAGGCTCGCCTTCTCTTTGGGTAATAGATTTTTCAAAAATGCCCTCATTTTGCCAAAATGACAAGACCTCTTGGGCGATAGCTGCATAGTGCAGGTTCTTAACTTCGGTATATTTTTTCATCGGTTTTAGATTTTACAAAGAAAATTCTGCATATCAGGCAGAAGCTCTCCCAAATAAGGTTTTGGGTTAGCCAAAAAAGCGCGTCTTTTCTGAAAACTCCGCAAGTTCGGAAAAAAAATTGAAACGCCAAAAAAAATTAGCCCACGCCCTCGAAGCGCAATTCGGCTACGCTTTTAGTCTGACTCGAAAAGTTTATGCCAATCAGATAAATTTTCTTATCCTGCCCCATAAACTGCTTGTAATAGCCACGCTCGTGAATTTGCCTAAGTGCAATTTCGGCAGATTCATTTAATTTAAATTCAAAAATATAAACTTTATCATCAACCTCTAATAGGGCATCAATCCTACCCAAAGATGTAGATACTTCGCTATAAAGGTGAAAACCACACAATTTAAAAGTTAGAAAGACTATCGCATAAAAATATTTTTCTTGGTTTTGGTCAAATATTTGGTAGGGAATAGAAGCAAAAAGCGTATTAAAAACTGTTTTCATCAACTCGAAATTAGAAGTTTCTACTGCCTCAATCAAGTCAAAAGCAGCCAACGCCTGACGCGGACTCTCGACATAGGCTTCCAAAATACACTCCAACATAGACTTTTCTACCTCTTTATTTGGATAGCCTAAGAGATAACGCCCCAAGCGGTCTATCTTTTTTATCGTTAGGTAGCCTGTTTGAAAAAGTATAGTTTCTAAATTCAAGTTATTTATATCTACGTTTTCTATATAATTAGAAGTAACCCTAACGCCCGATACATCATACATGACCTCTTTTTTCAGAAGTTCCACCAGAAATTTAGGTGTTCCGCTATCAAACCAATAATTATTAAATTTTTTAGCAAAAAGAAAGCGTAAAATAGAGTAAGGATTGTAAAGTTTATCTGTCCCATTCCAAGAAAAGCCATTGTACCAACCCTTTATCTCTGTCAATAAAACTTCAAGCGGCATATTTTTCTTTTCTGCAATATAATTTAGGTGCGCAGAAAAATAACTTTCTAATTCTTTTTGTGTATAACCTAAAAGGTTGTGATAATCATCTACCTGCGATAAATCCGTAAGATTATTCAAGTCCGAAAAAAGTGAAATTTTGGAAAATCGTGCAATTCCTGTCATAAAAAATAGGCGAATGTGTGCAGAGCTGCCTTTCACGACACTATAAAAAGTTCGCAAAATGTCGCGGTGCAGTTGAGCTTTTTTATTCTCCCCGATTTCTAATACATCTGTAATTGGCTTATCGTATTCATCTATTAAAATGACAACTTTTTTATTTGTTTTTTCGTGTAAAGTTTCTATTAGTTCGGAAAATTTTAAAGCAATTCCCTTTTTTGTAAGACTCACTTCGTATTCTGCCGCCATCTCTTCCAAACGTAGCTCAATCGCTTGGTACAAGCCTATATCGTTAAATCCGATTCTACTAAAATCAAAATGCAGGACAGGATTGCTTTCCCAAGTGATTTTATCTTCGATATAAAGCCCTGCAAAGAGTTCCTTTTTGCCTAAAAAAAGAGCTTTTAAGGTGCTGATTAACAAGGACTTACCAAACCTGCGCGGACGAGGAAGGAAAATAAATTTTTGCTGTTCTATAAATAAAAGTTGGACAAGGAAGGCTGTTTTGTCTACATAAATGCAGCCTTTTGTTCGCAACTCCTCAAAAGACTGCTCACCTATGGAAAGTAAAGGTAGTTGTGTCATTTTTTAGTTATATTGATAAAATAATTTCAATAATTTTTTTTGTAGTGAAAGATATTACACTATGAAGTAAGTTAATTTTGAAAACTGAAAATAGCTTTTTATTCCAACCCAACTTAGGAAAAGACAGTATCCTACTCCTACCAAGATAGCGTAAAGTTCCAACTTCACAATGCAAACTCACTTGCAACGAAGATGGAACTTCGTACTACTATTTTCAAATTTGACATGAAATATAATTTGACAAATAACATTTTAGAACTTAATTACTAAAAAAGGTCATTAAGTCCCTCGAAGCGCAATTCGGCTACGCTTCTGTGGCATTGAGTAGTGCGATAAAGTCGGTTTCACTTAAAATGGTAACTTTCAATTCTTGCGCCTTTTTGAGCTTCGAATCGCCTGCCTTATCGCCTGCCAAAAGAAAATCTACTTTTGCAGAAACACCACTCACTACTTTTCCACCATTATTTTTAATGACTTCTTTAATCTCTTCGCGGTCATATTGGGTGAAAGTTCCCGAAACAACAAACGATTTGCCTGCCAAAATATCGCTACTCAAAACCTTTTGTTGCCCCGCCATCTGCAAGCCTGCTTGCGCCAAACGCGATATAAGCCTCTGATTTTCAGCATTTTGAAAAAAATCGTACAGACTTTCTGCTACCTTTTCGCCTATGCCATAAATGCTGGCAATTTCCTCTTTCGAAGCCTGTTCTATCTTTTGCATCGAGCCAAAATAGTCGGCTAAAATATCGGCGGTAGTCTTGCCAATGTAGCGAATCCCTAAGGCAAAGAGCAAATTTTTAAAGGGTTGTTGTTTGGATTTTTCTAATCCTTCTATGATATTTTGAACTGATTTTTCCTTAAAATTAGGCAAAGTTAGGATTTTTTCGGGGTCTAAATCGTACAAATCGGCTACATTTTGCAGCCAACCCTGTGCGTAGAAAGCCTGTATCGTTTTTTCACCCAAACTCTCTATGTTCATCGCCTTTCTATGCGTAAAATGGACAATTTTACCACAAACCTGTGGCGGACAGGCAGTTTCATTCGGACAGTAAAACGCAACTTGGTCTATTTCCTTAACCAAAGTAGTATTACATTCAGGACAAAGTGTAGGAAAAGCAATCGGCTGCACCGCAAGCGGACGGCGGCTTTTGTCTATGCCTGTGATTTTGGGTATAATTTCGCCACTTTTTTCTATCCAAACGCTATCGCCTATGTGTAAATCTAAGCGTTGGATTTCGTCGGCATTGTGCAAAGTAGCGCGTTTGACGGTTGTGCCTGCCAATTTGACGGGTTTTAAATTTGCAACGGGCGTAACTGCGCCTGTCCTACCTACCTGAAAATCAACACTTTGTAGGATAGTTAGGGCATTTTGGGGCTTGTATTTGTAGGCGATTGCCCAGCGCGGACTTTTGGCGGTAAGCCCCAAACTTTCGCGCTGCGCCAAAAGATTTACTTTCACAACCATACCATCTGTATCGAGGGGTAGTGAAAAGCGTTTCTGCTCCCAACTTTGGATAAAAGCTATCGCCTCTTCCATTTTTTGCACCTTTTTCCAATGGGGCGAAACTTCAAATTTCCAACTTTCTAAGGCTTTCAAACCCTGCTCATGACTAACAAAAGGCAATTTTTCACCATAAATTTCATAGACATAACAGCGCAAACCGCGCTTGGCTACCTGCGCCGAATCCTGCATCTTGATAGCACCCGAAGCCGCATTGCGCGGATTGGCAAGCAGACGCAATGCCGCAATTCCTTTTTGAGTGCGTATCTTATTTTCCTCCTCTATTTCCAAATTGAGCTGCTCAAATTGCTCTTTGGGCATAAAAATTTCGCCCCGTACCTCGAAAATAGGCGGCACGTCGGCTGCCTCCAAACGCAAGGGCAAATTGCGGATAGTGCGTACATTAGCCGTAACCTCGTCGCCCTGCACGCCATCACCGCGCGTAACGGCACGTGTGAGTATGCCATTTTCATATAAAATTGAAATCGCAACACCATCAAATTTTAATTCACAAATGTATTCTAAATTTTCTAAATCATTTACATCGCGCAAGCCTTTTTCTACGCGCTCGCCAAATTGAGTCAGTTCTTCCTCGTTGTAGGTATTTGAAAGGGAAAGCATAGGATAGCGATGCACCACCGTATCAAAATTTTTGGTAATGCCGCCCCCTACGCGCTGCGAAGGTGAATCGGTTTTCTTTAAAGTAGGATATTGATTTTCTAATAAAATTAAATCTTGTAGCATCTTATCAAACTCATAATCGGAGATAAGCGATTCATGGTGCAAATAATAGCGTTCATTGTAATAATTGATTTTTTGAGAAAGTTCTTGTATCGTTTTTTCAGCCTCTTGCAGGGTCATGACTTTTAGGGTTTAGGGTAAAAAAGGTCGGTAAAGATACAAAAAAGGCAGCAAAAAGGTTCGGCACAAGGGAGTAAAAAGGGGAAGGAAGGCAGGAATGTTAAGGTCTGTAAAAAGCCTTGTTTTATCAAAATTTTGTCAAATTGGAAACGAAATAAAATTTGGACTTAAACCCTAAGGGTCTTGAAGACCCTTAGGGTTTGGGGCATAGGACAAGGCAGTGCCTTGTCCCTACATTTGCACCTCATTTTTAGAACTTAACGCCGCTAAACAGAAGGACAAGAAAATTACACTTTGAGAAGCAGAGAGTTTTGAGCTATTAAAAAGTCATTTTAGACCACAAGCGCAACCCCTTTGGCTCATTTTCTGAAAAAATAGAACGCTTCGCCGCTATTTTCGTACCTTAGCGGTATCCTTTTGTAGCGAAAATGCAATTGGGATATTTTCTCTTTTTTTCATACACGCATTGAAATAATGATAAAAAAACTCACGACCCAAACCCCCGTTCTTGACCTGATTCGCAACCGTTGGAGTCCGCGTGCCTTCGCCGAGCGCGACCTTAGCCAAGAAGTAGTCGCAAGCCTTATCGAGGCGGCAGGCTGTGCGCCCAGTGCCATGAATGAACAACCTTGGCGGTTTGTAGTGGCACTGCGCCAAGAAGAAGCGGCTTTCCAGACCCTCTGCGATTTGCTTTTAGAAGGCAATAAAAAATGGGCAAAAAATGCCGCTGCCTTAGTTGTGGTTTTGGGCAAACAGACCTATTCGCTTAACGGCAAGCCCAACGGCAATGCCGCCCATGATGCAGGCATGGCAACCCAAAACTTACTCCTGCAAGCCCTTAGTCTGGAAGTCTATGGACACGTTATGGAAGGTTTTGAGAAAGAAAAAGCAACGGCGGTATTGGGCTTATCGCCTGATTTTAAGCCTGTTACTATGTTGGCATTGGGCTATTTGGGGCAGGCAGATAGCTTGGAAGAACCCTATTACACGCGCGAAACTACGCCGCGCAGCCGAAAGGCAGTAGAGGAGATTTGTTTTTCGGTAGGAAAAACCATTCAATAAATAGCCGTTGGAAAAAATAGCCGTTGGAAAGCCGCTGTCAGGGCTATCTCAAAGGCAGACTTGAAAAAAAACGCCTGAAAAATCAAAAAAGATAGCCTTAGATTTGTTTTTGGCTCAAAAACGCCTTACCTTCGCAGCAGAATTAGAAAAAACTTCCTGCCAAACAAAAAAGGAGTGCCAAAGGCTCTCCTTTTTTGTTTTCAATCCGTTTTAAAGCCTCTTTTTTATAGAAAGGGGAACTTCATTCTTAGCTTTTCTCTATGGCACTTGCACTTTCAGAAACTCTTACTTCGCTTTTCAATCAAGCCCTTGCCGATTTAGGCAGGGAAGGCGAACTTTTTTTGCTTGATGTAGCAATCTCAGGACGTGGAATCCAAAAGGTAGTCTTTACCGTCGATGGCGACAAAGGCGTAACTATCGGGCAGTGCGCCGACCTAAGCAGGAAATTGGGCGACCTTATCGAGCAGGCAGCTCTCTTTGCCGACGACCAGCCCTACGAATTAGAAGTAGGCTCGGCAGGTGCAGACCAGCCCCTACGCTTGCTACGCCAATACCCGCAACATATCGGGCGCAAACTTGTCTTCACCCTCAAAGACGAAACGGTAAAAAAAGGCAAGCTACTCGACATCAGAGAAGAAGCGGGCAAAATCCTACTCGATTTCACACAAGAATACGAAGTAAAGGAAGAAAAACAAGGCAAGACCAAGCTCAAAATCAAGTATCAGCCCGCCACCCTTGATTTTGATTCCATCAAAGAGGCGCAGGTAGAAATTTCTTTTAAATAGCCTTTTTGCCCCTTTGAACACAGCGAACGTACCAATTTTGAAAATATCTCACTTTCTATATCATTTTCTCTCTCAATATGGAAACGAACGAACTGATTGAATCCTTTGCAGATTTTGCAAGCAAGAAAAGAATCGACCGCGCAACGATTATCCGCATCTTAGAAGATGTCTTTCGCACCCTGATTCGCAAAAAGTTTAACTCTGATGAAAACTTCGACGTTATCATCAACCCCGACAAAGGGGATTTAGAGATTTGGCGTTATCTCAAAATTGTAGATGACAACGACCCCGAATTTAACGAAGATTTACACATCAAATTGAACCAAGCCCGCAAGATTGAAGCCGACTTCGAAGTAGGCGAAGACTTTGCACAAGCTATCAAGATAGAAGATTTTGGGCGTAGAATGGTGCAGACGGCACGCCAAACGCTTATCCAAAAGGTGCGCGATTTGGAAAAAGACCTTTTGTACCAAAAGTATAAAGATATGGTAGGCGAGATGGTAACCTGTGAGGTCTATCAAGCCCTAAGAAGGGAGTTGGTCTTGCATGATGCCGAAGGAAAGGAACTTGTGCTGCCCAGAGGCGAGCAAATTCCGAAAGACCATTTCTACAAAGGCGATACGGTTCGGGCGGTTGTCCATAAAGTAGATATGCAGAATGGCAATCCTAAGATTATCCTTTCGCGCACCTCGCCAAAATTTTTGGAAAGGCTCTTCGAAAAAGAAATTCCCGAAGTGTATGATGGCGTGATTTCCATTCGCCGCATTGTGCGCGAACCCGGTGAGCGTGCCAAAGTTGCCGTAGAATCTTACGACGACCGCATCGACCCCGTTGGCTCTTGTGTGGGCATGCGTGGCTCGCGCATCTACCCCATTGTGCGCGAACTCAACAACGAAAACATCGATGTCATCAACTTCACCGACAACTTAGAACTTTTCGTAGCACGCGCCTTAGCACCTGCTAAGGTTACGACCATGACCATCGATAACGAAAGCAACCGCATTTCGGCTTATCTCAAACGCGACCAAATTTCGCTCGCCATTGGTAAGAATGGGCAAAATATTCGCTTGGCAGGCAAATTAGTAGGCATGGAAATTGACGTTTTCAGAGAGGAATCGCTCAATAACGAAGACGAAGAAGACGTAGATTTGTCAGAATTTAAAGATGCCGTAGATGATTGGATTATCGAGGAGTTTCACAAAGTGGGCTTCGATACTGCCAAAAGCGTCTTGGAATGTCCGCGTGAAGACTTAGTGCGCCGCGTAGATTTGGAGGAGGAAACGATAGATTTCGTCTTAGAAATTTTGCGCAAAGAATTTGAATAGCCTTTTGATTATAGAAAAACCAAAAAGACCCTATTGGCGGCTTGCGCCCGATAGGGTCTTTTTTATGCCCTGCTGCTGGTGCAGGATTGGGTTCGAAAAAACTCACATTTTCAAATTTAGAACCAAATAAAATTTGGCATGAACACTGTTTTTGGGTCTGAAAACCCTTTTTATTTCAATCTCACTGCGGAAAAGGCAGTGTCTTGTCCCTACCTTTGCACCTAATTTTTAGAACTTTCTCCTGCCGCTACTACACTTTTTTGAAACCTATTAGAAGGCATTTTTTGCTAAATCGAAGGCAGAGGCAGACTTATCGAGCCTATGGGGGTTTTGGTCTAAAAGGGTTTGTTTTTGGGCTTTTTCTTGCGTTTGTTGGGATAAAAACGGCTTCGAGTCGCTACTATTCCTAAAACACATCTCTTATCCAATATCGCCATGACACCTTCTGCCCAACACGCCGAACATCTCGAAGACTTTGTCGTTGCGCCCGAAGTCATAGAGTCGCATTTGCGAAAAATTTACCTCAAAGCGGATAGCATTGTAGAAATTTTTATCCTTTTATCGTTTTTGTTTGGCTTTTTGCTGATGCTCCTTTCAGACAACCCCATTTCGCCCTACTTGGCAGTGGCGGCGGTGCTAAATTTGGGCATTGCAGTTTGGGCAAGGCAGAAAAAGCGTGGTACAACTTGGAGCAGAGGGCTTTATGCCTTCGTGTTGATGAATTTTTTGGTGCAATTTGTAGCCCAAATGGAGGGTTTGAGCGAGCTTTATTTTCTCTATTTTGTCTATCTGACCCTACTTATTTTGTATGAAGATTGGCTGCCTTCGCTGATTTTCAATTTGTACGCCTTTGCGCATCATGGGGTCTATTTTTACTTAGATTTTCAAGATATTAGTTGGAAGATTTATTTTCTGAATTTTATCAATCAAGAAAATACCTACTTAGTTACGGGGCTACACTTAGGGCTGACGGCATTACAAGCCGTTATCTGCGCTTGGTGGGCTTTATACCTTCGCAAAAATACGATTCAGAGTATTCGCATGAAGCTATTTTTCGAAAACCGCTTGCAGAGCCGTATGCGCAACATTGCTTTTGCCGAGGAGATAGCCAAAGAAAATTTTGAAGTAGAAGCCAATTTTGAAGCAGGCGACTCTTTGGGGCAGGCACTTTTAAAGATGCGCGACAATTTGCGAAAAGCGGCGCAATTAGAGTCGGAAGAGCAGTTTTTTAATGTAGGTTTTGCCAAAGCCAGCGAAATTTTAGCGCAAAATGCAGACGATAGAATAGATTTGCTCGAAAAGATGCTTAGTTTTTTGGTTTCCTACACACAGGGGCAGGTAGGCGCGATTTATCTGACGCATTACAGAGAGGCTACAAACCCAGAAAATCTAACCCCAGAACAGCAGGGAGGTGAAAAAGAGCCTTACCTTGTCCTCAATAATCTCTACGCCTATCATAAAAAACAGTACGAACAGTTTGAAAACGGACTAACCATTGCTTGGGGCGAGGGCATTGTAGGCGAGGCAGCCTTGCGCCTCAAACCGCTGCATTTTAATAATTTGCCACAAAATTTTCATACCGTAGAGTCGGCATTGGGCAAAACCAGCGTCCGCAATTTGCTTTTGCTACCCCTGCTTACGGCACAAAACGAATGTTTGGGCGTTTTAGAAATTGGTTATTTTCAAAATATCCCTTCCCATTACATCAACTTTGCCGAGCGAAGTGCGCACAATTTGGCAGAGGTATTGAAAAATATTATCGCCAACGAAGAAAACAAACGCCTTTTAGAAGAAACCCAAGCCGTTACGCTCAAACTTAAAAATGCACAAGAGGAAGCCTATCGTAGCAATAAAGCCCTGCACAAATTTAGGGATACGATGGATACTTATACGATTGTGGTAGAAATTAGCGCACAGGCGCGTATTGTGTATGTGAATGAAAAATTTTGTCAGGTTACGGGCTACGACTACGATGAAGCCGTCGGGCAGTTGCACACTTTCTACGTACCCGACGATGTACAGAAAGAGGGTTCGTATGAAAAGTTGCGCCAGAAGTTAGACCAAGCCCGCTATTTTGAGCAAGATGTCAGGCGCAAGAAAAAAGACGGTTCGGTGCTTTGGCTACGCGCCTATTATTTTCCCGAATTTGACGAAAACGGAAACTTAGAAAAAACCGTTTGCCTCTGTTCGGATATTACCGAAGAAAAGCAGCAGTACCAGCAAATGGCGACCCTTTTGTACCAATACGAAACCACACGCGAGCAACTCATGGCACAAAGCGAAGCCCTGCAAATCATTCAAACCCAACAAGAAGTCAAGATTATCGAACTCGAAACCCGCCTACAAGAAAAGGAGCGAAACCTAAGAGAGCTAAAACTGCGCTTGGGCGATAGAAAGCAAGCCTAAGTTTGATTGTTAGGTTTTGTTTTCTATTGCACTTTTTTTTGCTATTTTTGTAGTATCTTGCGACGCAAATCCAAGATTTGCCTTATTGATAGGGTATAGTCAAAGATTACACACAATAAGGATAAAATATAACCCAAAACGAAGTTAATTCTTTACAAGAAAATGGATATACTCAAATTATTTAATAATAAAAAAATAAATCTTTTTTTTGCTATGTTTTTTTTATCGTTTTATTGTTTTAGTCAGAATGAAAGTCATAGTAAAAATGACACGCCTGTCAATAAAAAAACCGATAGACGTATCATAATTACAGATGACTCCTTAGGATATAGACAATCCAAGTATTATAGTTCATTGGCAATGTTTAAAAAAGAATATGTCAAATATGCTCAAAGTTTAGATACGATAGGGGAGGGACATGATTATACTAAAAGTACAATCCTATTTTACTATTCATTTGAGATAACAGACTCTATAATTTCAAAATGTGAGAATATAATCAAAAAACAAAAGATAAAAAATATATACTATATAACATTTTATACATTACTAAAATATAAACCTTATGCAGTATATCCAGAAAATATTGATAATTGGACAACTCCATCAAAATTTTATTTTAATCACACTACCAAAACTTTCAAAAGAAACGAAAGTAACAAAAGTATAAAAAAGAGGATAATTGGCTTTTTACGAAGAGCAAAAAAATCAGTTAGAGTATATTATGGCTATATAGACGAAGAGGGGCAAAAGTACGTTCTTGTACATATAGTAGCTCTTAAAGTATTCCGCAAAAGACCTAAAACAAGTAGCCTGTTTTATTCACCTTTTACTAGAAAAGAACCATTAGAGTATATGTTGATTAAGATATAACACAGTACAGTAATGGCACACAACAACATTTTCTTGGAGCAATGCAATAAACACATTTTTAACAAAACTAACTCAAAAACACATAAAATGAAAAAAATATATACAAAAACAATAATTTATTTAGTTTTATTTTTTAACTATTTAAATTGTTTTTCTCAAAATGAAAGTCAAATTAAAAATAGTATACATATAGATAAATTAATTAATAATAATATCGTAATCACAACTGATTCTTTAAATTATAGAATACTTGAACTTATTAGCCCTGATAAATTTCAAAAAAAGTATATAAAATACGCTCAAAAATTAGACACTACATACAGCATACTTTTAAGAGAAAATCCAAAAGTAGATACAGTAATATTTTTATTAACACAACATTATTATTATTCTAATGTTTTAAATAGAGATATATTAAAATGTGAAAACATAATTAATGAAAAGAAAATAATGGAAACTCATTGGATGTTATTTTATTTAGAAAAATAAAAAGAGTATCTTGAATATAAAAAAAATGAAAACTTAATGTTGTATAATTTTAATACTGATGATTTGTACATTAATTATCTTGAAAAAAAAGATAAAATAAATAACAAAGCTCTTTTATTTTTTGAAAGGGCTAAGAAATCAAATAGAGTATATTCAGGATTCTTGGATAAAGAGGGACAAAAGTATATTCTTATACACGTTGTTTCGCGTAAACAATTTCGCAGAAATTCGCAAACAGGTAATATGTTTCCATCAGCAACCCCCATCCCCCGTAAAAAAAGAGAAAGAATAGAATTTATAATAATTAAAATATAAAAACATTAATAAGTTATAATACTAAGTGTAGACATTTACTGTACCCCTTATTAGTCTTATTCTACGCCTTATCCATTCCAATATAGTGCATACAGAAAGGTGTAGAAAAATTTGGTCGTCTGCGAAAAACTTTCTAAGTTTATTTTCGCTTCCCCACAAATAAGAGGCTATTTAGGCTTTTGGGTCTTTGTCTGTTTTTTGATAAAACTGCTTTTGAAACTGTTTGGGCGTGATGCCTTCGTATTTTTTGAAGACGCGGATAAAATAAGTCATGTGATTGTAGCCTAATTCGTAACAAATATCGGTTACAGATTTTGAAAAATCTATAAGTTGCTGTTTGGCAAAATTGACGCGCTCGCGGTTGATATAGTCTATGGGCGACATATTCAAATACTCTTTAAAGGCGCGAAAAAAAGCTGCCTGACTCATGCAGGCAATTTGGCTAAGTTGTTCTACGCTAATGGGTTCGTGAATATTCTGACGGATATACTGCAATACTTTTTCTATCGCCTCTGTGCCGCTTTCTTGTATTTCTTGGCGTTTTTGTTGTGCCAAATCGCGTGCATCTGATTGTAAAATTCTTAAAAATAATTCTTTAATTGCCAAATCTATAAATACTTCTTGGGCATAACTTTCTTCTAAAAAGTAGTCTTGCAATCTTTGTAGTGCTTGCTTTACCTTGCTATCATTCGAGATATGAATGGGCTGTTTGCCAAATTGCCATTTTTTGTTTCTTTGTATCGGAAAAGGGCAGTATTGATTAAATTGAAATAAAATATCATTTACAATTTCTATCGGTACTTCCAGCGCAAGCACTTTGCTCTCCTCCTGCGGCGCATACCTAAACGTGAAATTTTGAGTAGGCGGCATCACGATAGACTCGCCTGCACACAAGACCATCTCCTCGTAAGGCGAATCGCCACAAGAAATTTTGCCCGACAGCACACTCACAAGCTGCGCCTGCGAACTTTTCAAATCGTGCTGACGCGCATAGCCCTGCTGCCCCACACCCACACTAAGCGCGATTTCGCCCACACGATAACGCTGCCCCATCGATACTTTTTCTACCTGCCTTTTCATTTTTTCCTCGTTTTTAGCTCTGCCCTGCCCCTACAAGGCAGAAAATAGAGAATTGTATCATTTTTTTTTGCCCTACGCTGCAAATTGATAGTTTTGTATAATTTTTTCCTACTTAGCCGCCGTAACTTTGTATTGTAGAATTTCGCACAACAGAAAAAAGTTTTGGGCTTAGAAATTAGCTTGACAAGTAATATTTGACTCAAGTAATATTTGACTTTGAAACGCCTTTTAAGCCACAAACACACATCTGTATCAAAACGGCAAAAGATTCGAGGATACAAATAAGATGCAATCGCACAACCTTTTGTAGAACCTCACCTGCCAAGCAGTTCTTCGCTAAGTCCTATGAAAGTAGCTCTTTTGTAGCCGCTACGCATAAAGTTGAAATAACACTTAGTAGAAGATTCGGCAAAGATAGGTAAAACCTTGAAAGTAAGCAAGAAACTTGGATAAATCTCCACCTGCTCCGCTTTTGAGAAAGCCTTTCTAACTAGGTTTTTCTTTTTACGAAAAAGAAGCCCTAACCGTTTGAAAGAATCCCTACAAGTAGGGAAAAACTTTTAAGTCGGAAACCTGCCCTGCTTTCAAATTCTACACTCCATTTGAGTTGAATTTAGTTTTAGGTTGATATTTGTTTTGAAATCCCAAATCCAAGAAGTGAAGTATTTGCTATTTGAAGTCCATAAAAATGCCAATACTTTGCTTATCCGAAAGTGCTTTTGAAAATCCAGATTCAATACCTTTCGACCCACCCAACACACAACACACACAAATAAGAGCAAAAGCATTTCTGGGTAGTTTAGCCACTACTAAGAAATGCTTTGCTTTTTTAAGGCTTCGGGTCTATTTTTTTGATGTCTGCCCCTATTTTTAGGTATCTTCGGGGTGCATTTTTTCGAAATCCGCAAAGTTTTCATAACTTTATCGCTCACAAAAGGCTTTATACAATAGAGAACACAACCCATAAAACTATGGCAGTAATCGCACCCAACACGACCGCCGAAACGCAGGCTATGATTGCGCAAATGGTACGCGACTTTGGCGAAAAACACATCACTCCACATCGCAATAAGTGGGATGACGAGCAGTATTTTCCTATCGAGGTCATGAAAGAGCTGGGCAATTTAGGGCTTCTGGGCGTACTTGTGCCAAATGAGTACAACGGCAGCGGCTTTGGCTATCACGAATACGTTACGGCAATAGCAGAATTAGCCGTTATCGACCCCTCGATAGCCCTTTCTATGGCGGCACACAACTCCCTTTGCACAGGACATATCCTACAATTTGGCAATGAGGAGCAAAAAAGGCGTTGGCTTCCCAAATTAGCCACAGGCGAATGGATTGGAGCTTGGGGACTCACCGAAGCCAATACAGGCTCTGACGCAGGCAATATGCGCACCACCGCCGTACAAGATGGCGACTATTGGGTCATCAATGGCGCAAAAAACTTTATTACGCATGGCAAAAGTGGCAATATCGCCGTAGTCATTGTTCGCACAGGCGAGGTAGGCGATTCGCGCGGCATGACGGCTTTTGTGATAGAAAAAGGCACAGCGGGCTTTTCAGCAGGTAGGAAAGAAGACAAGTTGGGCATGCGCCTTTCGGAAACTACCGAGCTTATTTTCCAAGACTGCCGCGTGCATAAAGACAACATCTTGGGCAAAGTAGGCGATGGCTTTGTGCAGGCTCTCAAAGTTTTAGATGGAGGCAGAATTTCTATCGCCGCCCTTAGTTTGGGAATTGCTATGGGCGCGTATCAGCATGCCCTTCAATACTCGAAAGAGCGTCAGCAATTTAATCAGCCTATTTCTAATTTTCAGGCAATTAGCTTTAAATTAGCAGAAATGGCTACCGACATCGAGGCTGCCAAACTTCTCACGTATCAGGCAGCGGATATGAAAAATCGTGGTTTGAATGTCAATAAAGAATCGGCGATGGCAAAATATTACGCTTCCGAAATTTCAGTGAAAGTAGCCAATGAAGCTGTCCAGATTTTTGGCGGTTATGGTTATACGAAAGATTTTCCCGTAGAAAAATATTATCGTGATGCCAAACTCTGCACTATCGGCGAGGGGACAAGCGAAATTCAGAAATTAGTTATCTCGCGTGCCATTTTAAAATAAAGCAA
The DNA here is from genome assembly GCF_000422585.1 of Hugenholtzia roseola DSM 9546. Lineage (NCBI taxonomy): Bacteria > Pseudomonadati > Bacteroidota > Cytophagia > Cytophagales > Bernardetiaceae > Hugenholtzia > Hugenholtzia roseola. The sequence continues at coordinate 92,730 of NZ_KE383887.1, read as the reverse complement.
CTTGTGTTAAGTTTTCTGTTCCGAAGCCCACGATTTTGTCGTGGGTTTTTTTATGCTTCTCAAAAAATGGCAGAGGCAACCGAAATTTTCTAAAATTGCTATCTTTGCCTCCTTGTATTCATTCCTCAAACCCGATTTGCTGTGGCACGCAGAAAAAAAGACAAGCACCCGATATTAGAAAAAGTCCGCATAGAAGATGCAGGGGCAGAAGGCAAATGCGTCGCTCGCCCCGAAGCGGCAAAGGGCAAGGTAGTTTTTGCCAATTTTGTCGTCCCCGACGATGTCGTTGATTTGCAAGTAACCAAAGAGCGTCGTAGCTACATGGAGGCACGTCCGCTTACGATACACGCGTTTTCGCCCAAACGCGACACACCTTTTTGTGAGCATTTTGGCGTGTGTGGCGGCTGCAAATGGCAAAATATGCAATATGAGTGGCAGCTTTTTTACAAACAAAAGCAGGTGCATGATAGCCTTACGCGCCTTGCCAAAATAGAATTGCCGCCCTTTGAAACCATTTTGTCTGCCCCTGCTACCTCGCACTATCGCAACAAGATGGATTTCACCTTTTCCGACCGCCGTTGGCTCACCGAGGCGCAAATTCGTTCAGGTGAAACCTTCGATAGTTTAGCCTTAGGCTTTCACATCATCGGACGCTTCGATAAAGTAGTGGATATTGAAAATTGCTACCTCCAACCTGAACCCTCCAACACCATTCGCAAGGCGGTTAGGGCTTTTTCGGCAGCCGAAAAGATAGACTACTACAATCTTTTTTCGCACGAGGGCTACCTACGAAATTTGATGATTCGTACCTCTGCCACTACGCCCGATGTCATGGTTTTGGTACAATTTGCCAAGCCCGACAAAGTCATCATAGAAAAGATGATGCAATTTTTGGCAAAAGAATTTCCACAAATTAGCAGCCTTTTGTATGTAGTAAATCCCAAACTCAATGATACCTTTCACGATTTGGAGGTCAAGACCTATCGCGGGCTGCCCTACATTCGCGAGGTAATGGAAGGCTTAGAATTTCGCATACAAGCCAAATCTTTCTACCAAACCAATTCTATCCAAGCCTACCAACTCTACAAGGTAGCACGCCAGATGGCTGATTTAAAAGGCGACGAAATTGTCTATGACCTTTATACAGGCACAGGCACAATCGCCAATTTTGTAGCCAAAAAAGCCAAAAAAGTAGTCGGCATAGAGTACATAGAGGCAGCCATTGCTGATGCCAAAGTCAATTCGCAAGTCAATGGCATTGAAAATACGGTCTTCTTTGCAGGCGATATGAAAGATTTACTCAAAGCCGAACTTTTCGAAAAAGAAGGCAGACCCGATGTCATCATCACCGACCCCCCACGTGCAGGCATGCATGAAAGCGTTATTCACACCCTTTTAGAAGTGGCGGCAAAACGAATTGTCTATGTGAGTTGTAATCCTGCTACCCAAGCACGCGATTTACAACTTTTAGATGCTCGCTATCGCGTTACGGCAGTGCAGCCCGTAGATATGTTTCCGCAAACGCACCATGTAGAAAATGTAGTCTGTTTAGAGCTTAAGTAAAATTTTTTAGATAATATTTTAAAACAAAAAAACTAACAGTTTTTTGAAAACTGTTAGTTTTTGCGCGTTGTTGCAACGATAGAAATATCGTTTTATCAAGTTAGAAACGAAATAAAATTTGGCTTAAACCCTATTTTGGACTTGAACACCTCTTTTTATTTCAATCTCACTGCGGACAAGGCAGTGCCTTGTCCCTACACTTACATCTAATTTTTAGAATTTAACATCATTGGGGCGAAGTGGGGTTTAGGAGGTTTGTGCAAAGCACAAAATCCCCTTTTGACCTTCTGACCACTACAACAACGCCAATTTTTGGTGTTATTTTAGGAAATTTGAAGCAAACTTTATATATACTTCCTCTCAAGTTCCCCAAAAATCTTTTTATCCTTAACCACTAAACATCTTGAAACAAAACGTTTTTTGTAAACCTTTCGGACGTTTGTGACCCCAAGAAATTCATTGATATTATCCGAGTTTAGAGATTCGTATTTTTGTAGAGCCTTATCTGGTTCAGGATAAAAAGCTACTTGTTCTGCCACCTCAGACACTTTTTTAATTTCCCCGTCTTCATCTTCAATCTCGTAACAAGCCACAACATAGTGGGCTGTGCGTAAAGCCAACTCTTCCAACTGCTTTACTTCAATCGGAGCGGGTGCATCAATCATGACATCTCTGCCTGCGTTGTTTTTGGGGAAAGCGATAAAATCGCGGATAGATTCTTCGCCGCCAAAAAGCGAACAAAGCCTATCAAAGCCCAACGCCAAACCGCCATGAGGAGGTGCGCCATACTCAAAAGCGTCCATCAAAAAGCCAAATTGGGCGCGTGCCTGCTCATCAGAGAAGCCTAAAAAGGCGAGCATCTGCTCTTGCAATTTTCTATCGTAAATACGAATAGAACCGCCGCCAATTTCTACGCCATTTAGCACCAAATCGTAAGCGTCGGCGCGTACATCAGCAGGATTTGTGCTTAGCTTTTCTAAATCTTGTTTTTTGGGAGAGGTAAAAGGGTGGTGCATGGCAAACCATCTTTGGTCTTCTTCGCCCCATTCCAAGAGCGGAAAATCTACAACCCAAAGCGGTTTGTAGTCGTCTGCCTTGCGAAGTCCGAGCTGATTGCCCATCTCTAACCTTAAATTATTGAGGGCTTTTCGCGTTTTTTCGGCTTTTCCTGCCAAAATCAAAATCAAATCGCCTGCCTTTGCTTCAAAACGGGTTGCCCATTTTTCCAATGCTGCACCATCAAAAAACTTATCAACAGAAGATTTAAAACTGCCATCTTCTTTGCACTGTAAATAGACCAAACCGCTTGCACCGATTTGCGGCTTCTTTACAAATTCAGTTAGGGCATCTAACTGTTTTCTTGTATAATTTGCTGCACCTTCTGCCTTGATGCCCACTACCAATTCTGCCTCATCAAAAACTTTAAAGCCTTGATTTTGAACCAAATCTGTTAGCTCGACAAACTCCATTCCGAAGCGAATATCGGGCTTATCGCTGCCGTATCGCTGCATGGCTTCATCATAGGTTAGACGCGGAAAATCATAACTTATATCAAGCCCTTTTATTTCTTTGAAAAGATATTTAAGCAATCCTTCAAACATATTTAAAATATCTTCTTGTGAAATAAAGGACATTTCGCAGTCTATTTGTGTAAATTCAGGCTGCCTATCTGCCCTTAAATCTTCATCTCTAAAACACTTCACAATTTGAAAATAACGGTCGTAACCTGCTACCATCAAAATCTGTTTGAAGGTTTGAGGCGATTGTGGCAAGGCATAAAATTCGCCTGTGTGCATACGGCTTGGCACAACAAAATCTCGCGCCCCTTCGGGGGTAGATTTGATAAGGAAGGGCGTTTCTATCTCTAAAAATTGTTGGTTATCTAAATAGCGACGTACTGCCTGTGCCATTTGATGACGCAGGATAAGATTTTTTTGGAGCGCACCACGTCTTAAATCTAAGTAGCGATACTTCATTCTAAGGTCGTCGCCGCCGTCAGTTTGGTCTTCAATCAGAAAAGGCGGCACTTTGGCAGGGTTTAAAATTTCAAGTTCTGAAACGCGAATTTCTATATCGCCTGTCGGGATTTCGGAATTTTTAGAAGTGCGCTCAATTACCTGCCCTTTTGCTCTGACGACAAACTCTCTGCCCAAAGAACGCGCCTTTGTTAAAAGTTCGGCACTGGCATTTGCCTCTTCAAAAAAGAGTTGGGTAATGCCGTATCGGTCGCGCAGGTCTATCCAAAGCAAACTGCCTTTATCTCTGACCCTACGTACCCAGCCAGCTACTTCTACCTGCTGACCTACATTTTCTATTCTTAACTCTCCACAATGGTGTGTTCGTAACATAAATGGTGAAATAAATAAAATGATTTTCTGACCCTTGCCACAAGGCGACGCAAAGGCGTGCCAAAGGTAGTAACTTTTTTAGAGATTTTCAAAATCGAGAAAAGCTCACCCTCAAAGGGACTGCACACCCTTTCCCTACCCTGCAAGCTACAATAAAAATGACTTAGGGCAAGAGAGGCGCGAAAGCAAATTTTCGCCTTTGAAGGGCGGTTGAACGATTTTTTTTGCCAAATTATCGTTTGGGAGTAGCGGCGTTTTGTTTTTTTTAATAAATTTGCAGAGGTTTATTCCATGTGCAGCAAGGGCTTCAAAATTGGGTAGCTCATTTCTTTTGTTTGGCACATTTTTTATTTTTACGCATCATTAGCTTATGGCTTTGTATTCCACACGCTCTTTTCTCTGCCTTATTTTGGCGTTCTGTGTATCTTTCCTACCATCATGAAACTGCTACAAACAAGTGTTTTTTCGCGTACCATTTGGCTCTTTTTGGGGCTTTTGGGCGTACTCTTTATCGGACTCACGACGGCTGCTTTGCAGGCACAAAACCTCTACAAAGGGCAAGTAGTAGATGAGCAAAACGCGCCTCTCAAAGGTGTGAAGGTTGATTTTAAAAAAGGCGGCTTAGTAGCTACTTCCGATGGCGCGGGAAATTTCACCTTCAATATTGCCGCTACCAATCAGCCTACCAGCAGCGATTTTTCCGCACAAAAGGAAGGCTATACTTTCTTCAATGCCTTGCTCACCGACAAGCGTATCCGTATTACGATGCGCAATGCCGACAAAAAACTCAAAGGACAACTCTTTTCGGATAAAAACGTACCCTTTGCCAGCGCGACGGTAGTTCTGAAAGGTGCAAATGATGGTAGCCCCATCACAACCGACGCAATGGGCAATTTTTCTATCGCCTTGCCCGCAGGTTTTGTCTTTGATGCCAATCGCGAATTTATCATAAACGGAAAAAAAGCAAATAAACGCTACTTTAAGTACAATAGCAGTAAAGAATTTGTAGAATTATACTCACAACCTATAGAAGTTTTGGAAGCCAATCGCAACCAAAACAAAACAGACGATAAAAAAATCGCCTTTGCCGAAGAAAACAACATCAGCAGCGATTTAGACGTGATTATGAACGAGCTGGAGGCTGAAAAACAAGCCCTTGCCGAGCGCGGCGCAAAGATAAAAGTAGAGATGGAGCGCATTGCACAAGAATTGAACACAAAACCCAACCTGCGCCCCACCCTCAAAGATAGCTTGATGCTACGTTTGGAAAAGCTAAGTAGTGCCTTGATTCAGAACGAAACCGCCTTCGAGCAAGTTCAAGCCGAAACGCGCTCTTTGCTTTCTACCATAGGCGCACTTCTCAATGAAAAGGACTCCCTCAAAAGCACTTTCGATAAACAGTATCACGACTTAGAAGAAGAAAAGAAACGCGCCGAAGCCGAATCGCGCCAACGGATTTATATCCTTTTAGGCGTTACGGGTGCAGTGGTGCTAATTGCCGTTATTATTGCCGTTTTCTTACAGCTCAATAGAAAGCAAAAAAATCAGCTCCGCCGCATCAACGAAGAACTAACCCAAACCCAAAGCGAACTCGAAGCCCAAAAGCAGGAATTGGAAAGTCAGAACAAGAAAATCACCGACAGCATGCGCTATGCCCAAACGATACAGCATACTATCCTACCCAATAGAGGCGAGCTATTGCGCAATTTCGAGGAGGTGATGGAAATTTTCCTACCCAAAGACATCGTTTCGGGCGATTTCTATTGGTATGCCGAAGTAGAAAAAGCCGACTTTACAAAAAGCCACGTCTTAGCCGTTGTGGATTGCACTGGACACGGTGTGCCGGGTGCTTTTATGTCTATGATAGGAAATACGCTACTCAATGAAATTGTCAATCAGAAAAAAATCCTAAACCCTGCTGAAATTTTAGAAAACCTCCATCTGGGCGTAAAAAAATCCCTCCGACAAGGCGGCGAAAAGACCAACGACGACGGCATGGACATCTGCCTCTGTGTCATCGAGCGCGGCTATGACGCACGAGAGGTGCGCGTACTTTTTACAGGGGCAAAACGACCGCTCTACTACCTTAAAAAAGATGAGCCTTCACTCCAAATCCTGCGCGGCGACAACAAATCAATCGGCGGACGCGACAAAGATAAGCCCTTCACTGTCCAAGAGTTAAGCCTGCAAAGTGGCGATTTGCTCTACCTTTCCACCGACGGACTTTGCGACCAAAACGGACTCGATGAAAACCAAAAAGCAGGCAAATTTGGCTCACAGCGTTTCACCAAAATCCTGACCGAAAACTATGCGCAGAATATGACCATGCAAGAAATTTTGTTGATGTCTGCCTTCAACGAATTTAAGGGGGACAAAGAGCAGCGCGACGACATTACACTTTTAGGCGTGAGGCTTTAAAAAGACACAAGAAAAAAAGGGACAAGGCATTGACTTGCCCTATGCCCCAAACCCTAAGGGTCTTGAAGACCCTTAGGGTTTAAGTCCGAATTTCATTTCGTGTCAAATTTGAAAAAACTGCAATAAAACAAGACTTTTTACAGAACTTAACATCACTGGGGTTTGGGGTGGGGTGCATTTAAGACTTTTATCGTTGCAACAACGCCGCGAAATAGCCTACTTTTCATTCCCTATTTTTCATTCCCTATTTTTCATTCCCTATTTTTCTGTGCCTATTTTTCTATGCGATTGGTTTCATCTTCTGCTCCAATTTTACGTCGGGCAGCCGACTTTACCTGCGCATTGCCAAAATTATAGGTGAGGTTGAAACGCAACTGACGGCTTTCCCAACCGCCATTTCCCCTGATGATAACGTTGTCAAATTCAGTATCGCCACGCCAAGGGGAGGTAAAGAAAACATCACTAAGAGCCAAACGCGCCGAGAGCTTGTTTTCCAAAAAACTCTTTTGCACCGCCAAATCCAAAGAGCCTAAACTTTTAGTGCGATAAGTGCCACCCCAAATAGAAGGCGAATTATACCAACCAGATACTTCAATTTTGAAATTTTTGGGTAAAGAAAACGTATTCTGACCATACACATTCAAAGTCGTTTGCTCGATGGCAACGAAAGCCTCTGTTTTGCCTTTGTAGGCGGCATGGTAGGCATTGACGTTGAGGAAGGCTTCCCACCCTTTTACTACTTCAAAAGGATAACTAATATTCAAACTCCACGTCTGTTGAGTCGCAATGTTTTGGGTCTGAATAAATCCTCTGCGCTCATCTAAGGCTTGTGTAACTTGTGCAAAGAAATCATTTACAAAGCTATAACTAATAGCAGTAGTAAGTGCATATTTATAAGTGTGTGAAATTTTAAAATTGTCGGTGTATTGTGGCTGCAAAAAGGCATTTCCCTTGCGCAAGGTGAGTTCGTCTAATTGCATCTCAAAAGGATTAAGGTGCTGATAATTAGGGCGTTCTATCCTTCGGCTGTAAGTGAGGGCGAAACTGTTATGAGGGTTCGCTTGGTAGGTAAGACCGCCGCTGGGAAAAAGATTCGTATAATTTCTACGCACACGCGCATTATTTTGAGTCTGGTTGCTATTGAGTTTGCCGTCAGAAACTGTGTTTTCCACGCGCAATCCCATTTGCAGATTGACTTTTTTCCACCTGCGATTGTAATTTAGATAAGCGGCATGAATTTGCTCATCATAGAAAAAACGGTTGCTTTTGTCCTGATTCAAAACCTTTGTCCCTTGTTCATTTACGTCATAAAAATCGAAGGTGTTGTCCGTTTTTACGCTTGAAGTTTTGATACCTACGCCCAATTTCCCTTTGAGAAAATTTTGTTCATAGTCTGCTTTGAAACTTAGCAGGTCTATGCGTGTGGGTGTAATCATTTCAAAAATAGATTGACTTATCAAAGTAGTACCTGTGGCATCATAGTAAAAATTAGGCTGATAGTTGGTTCTATCCGAATCATAACGCCCCAAGTCAAAATCTACGTTGAAACTGCGCCCCGTTGTGTCTTCGTATCGATAGTTGAGATTGCCTAAAAGGTTTGAAAAGCGTCTATCGTCGGTGTTATCGGCTTTCAAAATCTGCAAAATTTCTTTCGTATTTTGCACCAAAATCGGCGTTTCTGCCTGATTATCAAAGCCTCTATCGCTAAAATTGGCGTTTAGAAGGACTCCAAAAGTGCTTCTTTTGCTGGCAAAAACATCTGTACCTAAGCGCAAGTTGTGGCTATTTTCTCTGTCTATGGCAGTAGATTGTGCATCAAAAATAAAATTACTTTGTAGGCGATATAAGTTGGTAAAATGCCCCGTTTCGCCTACGCGGTTGCTATAATTTAGATAACTATTTCGCTTTCTGGTGCGATTGTTTATCGACAAGGACGCATTGCCACGCTGATTATCCCAAACCGAATATCCCAAACCTACTGTACCATTTGTACCTAAATTTTTATCTTTTTTCAGTTTGATATTGAGAATACCTGCGCTGCCTGCCGCATCATATTTCGAAGAAGGCTGTGTAATAATTTCAATCGCTTCTATGTCGGCAGCCTGCAACGTGTTGAGGTAGTTGGTCAGGGCATCTCCTTGCAAGGGCGAAGGTTTGCCGTCGATATAGACCTGCACGCCCGTTTTTCCTTCTACAATTAAATTACTATTGTTATCCAACATCACACCGGGGGCTTTCCGCAACACTTCCAATCCCGAAGTGCCTGCCGCTGCTATCGTGCCATTGATATTAAAAACGGTCTTATCAGCCAACACTTCTACCAAAGGTTTGCTCGCCTTGACTTCAACTTCTTGCAAGATATTTTCACCTTTCAGCACAAAGGTTTCAAGCCTAAGGTCTTGATTTTCAAGCAAAAAATCGGTAGAACGAAAAGGCGCGTACCCCACACTTGTCAGCACAATAAAATAACGCCCCTTGGCAATCCCTATCAGACGGAAGTCGCCATTCTCATCTGCCGCCACCGCCTTGACCAAAGAAGAGTCTGCCGTTTGCATCAGTCCGACGGCAGCAAAAGAAATAGCCTCGCCCGTATCGGATTGGGCTTTCCCAAAGATAGAATAATTTTGGGCATAAGCCGAAAAAGTGGTACAAAAAAAAGAAAAAATAAACAGAAAGTAATAAAGTGTAATATTTTTCATAAAACTAACGGTAATAATAGAAAAAGATAGAATAAGTTTCAGGTATTGGAAAGTCCGCACTTGTAAGCAACGCCTCACAAGCGCGGTAAAACTTGCCCTAACAAGGCTTCAACTATATTGCCACCTTCTTGCCTTTTTCTAACTACCTGATTATCAAGACCTTAATTTTCATTTTCATAAAAAAGCACAAAAGAATTGTCCGTATTCGTACAGCTATCCGACAAAAGCGGACATTTAAGTCCTCTAAGCAAGGGAAAAAGTAGGGAAAAGGCAGTGGCTTGTCCCTACCAAGTCTAATAATTTTTAAAAGCCATTGTCTAAAAATTTAGCTTAGAAAACGTTTTCTTACCCTTTACAAAAAAAGCCCATACGATACTTTTGGGATAAATCGTTTCGAGTTTTCGTGCAGGTGCAATTTTTTGGGTAGTCTTTCTTTTTTCTAAAATTTTTCTAAAATTTTGATACAAATAAAAATGGGCTTTTATGATTTGAAAAACATGTTGGAATTTGAACTGAAAGCCAAAATGAATACCTGCAATTCCATCTAAAACCATTCGGAAAAAGATTTTAAAGAATAAGTTTTTGGCAGGCAGATTTTTGATGAGCATCAATAAATTATTGCGAAAATTGAGGTAGGTCTTGCGCGGATTTTGATACGCCAAAGTGCCGCCTCCTACATGAAAAACACAACTTTGTGGCACGTACCCTATCTGAAACCCTGCATTTTGTAGCCGCCAACAGAGGTCTATCTCTTCCATGTGCGCGAAAAAATCGCCGTCAAAGCCGCCCAATCGATGAAAAAGCTCGCTGCGGATTGCCATAGCTGCCCCACTTGCCCAAAAAAGTGGGCGCGTGTCGTCGTACTGCTGCTGGTCTTTTTCTACCGTTTCGAAAATCCTACCCCTACAAAAGGGAAACCCCCAAGTATCGATAAAACCACCTGCCGCCCCCGCATGCTCGAAGGTATCGGGCTGATGATAGGCTAAAATTTTGGGTTGTAAGGCGGCATAATTTTTGTTTTGGTCTAATTTTTCAAGTATGGGAACTAACCAGTTGGGCGACACTTCTACGTCTGAATTAAGAAGCAAATAATATTCAAAATTGCCTTTTATCTTTTCGAGGGCTTGGTTGTATCCTTCTGCAAAGCCATAATTTTTTTCCAATGCAATAAGCACGACTTTTTGAAAGTTTTTCCTGACAAAATCCAAAGAAGCATCAGTAGAAGCATTATCTGCGACAACTACTTCGGCTTGGGGGCTATGCAGGCAGACGGAAGGAAGGAATTTTTCTAACCACTTCTCACCATTGAAATTTAGAATCACGACAGCAATTTTTTTTTGCATCACCTTTTGGCTTTATAGGTTTGGTCTTGGCTCTTTCAAAACGTTTGGATAGGCGAAAGTCCTACTAAGGAGTCAGGTTAAGTTCTGTGAAAAACCTTGTTTTATCAAATTTGACACAAAATAAAATTTGGGCAGAACCCTTTTTTAGGTCTGAAAGCCCTTTTTTATTTCAATCTTGCTTCGGACAAGGCAATGCCTTGTCCCTACATTTGCACCTGATTTTTAGAATTTAACATCACTGGGGCAGGGTCGGGTTCATTCCCTTTTTATTTCAATCTCACAGCAGACAAGGCAGCGGACAAAGCAGTGCCTTGTCCCTACCTTCGCGCTCCTTGTAGTAAGAGGACAAAAATACTAAAATAGAACGACAAAAAAAGGCTGCCCATCTTTTTTGGACAGCCTCTCGCGTTTAGAACGCGAAACTTAGATTTGCTCCTCTTTGGTGCGGCGTGCAATCAGTTGGACTACCTTCATTGCCGTTTCCATGTCGCCATTGACTTTGACCTTGCCCGTCATGTAGGCAGCCATTAGGTTTAAGTCGCCGTCTATCATCTTATTGGCATCAGCAAGTGAAATCTTGACCGTACAATCAGCATCAGCATCATTTTGAGAAACAACACTATCAGCCCCTACAAAGACAACTCCCTCGCCTTTGAGGTCGAATTTTACGCTTTTGCCTAAGCCACTATCAGTGCCTACAATTTTTTTAACGCGATTTTCAAATGCTTCTAAGCTCATAAAAAAAAGAGTTTAAGGTGGGAAATTAAGAATCACAGGGCAAGATACGAAAAAATAGTATGCAAGCCGTATATTAAGGCTAAAAAAAAGCCTCTCTATGCCGTCTTACTTCGCAAAAAGCGATAAGGCTTAATTTTTATTTGCAGAAACGGCAAAATGGGCTTATATTGTCCGAAAATTAGCACTTTCAAGACCCATTCTTTCACTCAAATCACTTTTCTACATGGAAGATTCTAAAAACCGCGTGCCGCTTCGCAGCAAAGAAGGGCGGACTTTTATCCTTGTCGTTATTCTGCTCTCTTTGGTTCTCTTTGCGGGAGCTATCTGGGCTATCAACAACTTCACACAGCGCGATAAACAAAACCTAACCCAACTTCAAAGCGATTTTGAACGCTTAGAAAAAGCCTACAATACGGAAATTTCTAACATCGATGCCGAGATTTTTCCTTATCCGAAGCCCGACTCTATTCGCGAGGTCTTGATGGTGGGGCGCAACGACTTGCGGGCGCAGCGCGAACTTATCCTCAATCAGCCCAATGAGGCGATTCAAAATATAGACGCTTTACAAGCTAAAAAACTTAATTATACCAAACAACTAAGCGAAATTTATACTTTCAAAGATGAATTTGCTATCAAAGAAATTTCCGACCTCAAAAAGGAATTAGAGAATTTCCGCCGACAGGCTCTCGAATTGGAAAAGAAAAACAAGTCGCTTTCAGCACAATTAGGCAGCATGATTAAGAAATTTAAAGGTTCGGAAACCGAACTAAACAAGCTCAAAGCGGAAAAAGAACGCCTCGATAAACTCTTAGCCAGTCAGCAAATCACACGTGAGCAGCTCGATAGTTTGGTCAGTGAGCGCAATAGCCTCAAAGAACTCCTCCAACGCAGTGAAGACCTCATTGCAGAGCAGCAGCGCGAATTAGAACGCCTCAAAGGGCTTACACGCCGCATCTACAACTTTACGGCACAATATGATTTCCAAAAACGTCGCGTCGTTTTAGACGAAACAGGCAAGCACTTGGGCAAAGTAGGCAAAGAAATTCACATAGAATTTGAAACAGGAGAGGGCGTTTTTGAAAACCCCAACGAGCCGCGTCTTATCTACCTTTCTTTGTACCGAAATGGAAAACCCTATAAAATCACCAAAAAGGAGATTCCTGTCCTGCCACAGGGCAAAACGGGCGCAACCATCTACATAGACAAAAACTTGGAAAGCGGTGATTACTACTTCGACATCACCTACAAGGAAGAGTCCATCATGCAACCTTATAAGTTTAAGGTGCGCTAAAAGATGTACTAAAAGATGCGATAAAAAAAGGTAAAAAAGGAAAACTTGCACCAGAAAAAGAAAGCGTAGTGAGGGAAAAGAGAAAATTTCACCCTTGCTGCGCTATTCTTGTGTTGGGTCGTTTTTAAAAAATTGGCGTAACAAATCATCTTTCGGATTCGTTTTTGGCTCTTTTTTGGGGTCGGTTTCTTTGAAGAAATCGGCTATCAGGTCTTTTTTTTCAGGGGGCGGAGGCGCGTTTTCTTGGAAAAAGTTTTGGAGAAGCGTCTCTTTTTCTGTTTGTTTTTTTTGTGTCTGATTTTCATTTTCAGAAGGCTTAGGGCTATTTTGCGCCTTAAATTGTGCCAAAAGTTTTTCCTTTTCTGCTACTAATTTTTGCTTATTTTGGGTATTTTCTGTATTGCTACCCAAAAGAAGATGAACACGCTTTTCCTGCTGCGCCTGCGTTTGGGCAGCACGCTTCTGCATTTCCTCCTCTAAAAGGGCATCGAGATTTTGCTCCTGATGCTCCAAACGCTGCAATTCGGCACTAACCGAAAGGATATTATCACTAAGTTCTAATTCTACCTGCGCCCTTACAACCTGCGCCTCAAATTGGTCAAAACTGTGTGCCACATCTAAATTTTGAAGGTATTTTTGCAAATCGCTCTGCGTCTGTAAGCTCTGTATTTGGGCGGTAAAGACGACTTCTTTTGTCGCAATTTCTTCTTTTTGTTTGTTTAAATTGCGTACCTGTGCCGTAATTTGGGCAATGGTTTCGAGTAGGCTTCGATACAATAGCTCAAAATCTTGTTTTTGTTGGTTTTGGGTTTGTTTCTGCAAAAGCAGTTCCTGCGCCTTCCACTTTTGCTGCTGACGAATAGCCGCTTGAAGTTCGGACTCAATGCGCCTTTGCTCGAACTCTGCCTTCTGTATTTGCGCCTGCAAATGTTGTTGATTTTGCGTTAAATGGGCTAAAAGTTGCTCATTTTTTTCTATGGCAAGGTTAATTTCCAAGACGGCACGTTTCAAAATATCTTCGGGCGGCGTATCTTGCTGCTCTTTTTCTTGAAGCGTTTGCAACCAATTACTGATTCTTTTCCACATAAACACCATCAAAATTTAAAACTTGGGAAGGCAAAGCTGCTTACCTCTGCGGCTAAGATACGAATTTTTGCCAAAAAGGAAAAGCAATAGCGCAAATAAGGGCGATAGTTCGGAAAAATACCTTTTTCCAAAACAGCGAAAAAGGCGGTGGGTCTTGGTTAGAAGTCCTTAATTTAGGTATATTTTCTTTGGAAATTTGTTTCGTCTTGTGTATTTTGCAGCGTCTAAGGGCGTTTGTGGCTTAATTGGCATGCCGCTTTGTGTTTTAGCGAGGGGAAAAAGCATTGTTTTGAAAGTCATAACGTTAGAAAGCATAATTTTGTGCTTCCTACAAACCTTTTGCTTATATTCAGTTGTGTTAAATTCGAAAGAAAATTTGGATTGAACCCGATTTGGGTTTGAAAGAAGGTTTTTATTTCAAGCCAACTTCAGAAAAGGGTTACTACTCCCTGTATTATCAAATGACTCCATAGAACTTAACACTACTGAAATTTTAGGTGAAACATGTTTTTAATTGTTATTACTACAACACTATCAAAAAAATTATACTTTCATTTCAAAAATAATTCAATAAAAATGAAACTTACAAACTTATCTTATATTGACCCTTATTGGGAACTATCTAATTTGCAACTTAGCAATTTGAATTTAATCGTAGCCAAAAATGCTACAGGCAAATCCAAAACTTTATTAACGATTGATTTATTAGTAAAAATGATTACCCAAAGAAAAAACTTAAATTGGGGTAGCAGATGGTCTATTTCGTTTGTCGACAATCGAAATCAGGAGATTATCTTCGAATTTGCCACTAAATATCAAAACGAGGGAATTGTAACGGCTGAAAAAATAAGTATAGACGGTATAGAGGTATTATTTCGACACCATCAAGAAGGTGTGGTACAATTAAAAAATTGCGTAACGAACAAATACGATAAAATTTATCCACCCAACAACAAACTTACATTGCACGTAAATCGAGATGTACGCAAATACCCTTATTTAGAACAAATAAGTAATTGGGCAGAACAATCTTATGGCTTTAAGTTTGGAAACATTAGCCCTTACTCTAAACTAAATGAACAAGAGTATGACTTACTTACTGCGGTGGAAGACATACCGAATCTCTTTAAATCTTTGAAGAAGGAAAATGTTTTAAAAATAGTTGAAGATTTTAATTCATTAGGATACCAAATTAGTGATATTAGTTTGCAAGATAAAGTAGAATATGCTATTTTATATGTGAAAGAACAAAATCTAACGAAAGCCTTACCGCACTATAAACTCTCACAAGGTATGTTTCGAGCGTTGGCGATTTTAGTCTATGTAGAGTATCTAATTAGTCGTAAAAAACCCGCCCTGATTACGATTGACGATTTTTGTGAGGGTTTAGATTATGAAAGAGCTAAAAAGTTAGGTTCTCTTGTTTTTAGTAAATGTGAAAATACGGACATTCAATTAGTCGTTACTTCTAATGATAGTTTTCTTATGAACGAAATAGACATAAAATATTGGAATATTTTAAAAAGAAATGGAAAAAAAATTACTTGTTTGAATCAAAAAAATAGTCCTCATATTTTTAGAAAGTTTCGCCTAACAGGTCTATCGAATTTTGACTTATTTTCATCTGATTTTCTTTTACAAACACCAAATAAAACAAAATGAAGACAGCCATCTTTGTAGAGGGTCAGACAGAACTTGTTTTTGTCCGAGAATATCTGCTCAAAAGGTTTGATTATCAGGATATTACCCTTGACTGTTATACACTTTTTACCGACAGCAACTTTCACCCCACAGAATATGCCCTTCCAAACGAAAATGCCACCCATCACTTTCAAATCATTAATGTTGGAAATGATAATGCTGTTATAACAAGGATTTTACGTAGAGAAAAATACCTTTGGAACAGTGGGTTTAATCGCATTATTGGTCTGCGTGATATGTACTCAAAATCCTATCGGGAGTTAGTGAAAGAGGTGGGTATAATAGACTTGAATTTAAATGAAGAGTTTAAACAAAGTACAAAGGAACTAATTTCAAAAAAATCTGAAAAACCAAATCAAATTGATTTTGCTTTTGCAATTATGGAAGCAGAGAGTTGGATTTTAGGCTTTCGCAACTGTTTTGAAAAAATAAGTCCCTTGTTATCAGTTAAATACATAGAGGAACAATTGGGCTTTAACCTTGAAACAATAGACCCTGAAACGACTTTTTTTCACCCTGCCAAAACTATGGAACAAATTTATAGTTTAGCAGATAAAACTTACAAAAAAAGCAAGGGCAATATAGAGGCAATCATGGCATCTTTGCAAAAAGTAGATTTTGAAAATCTTAAAAATAGTACCAAATGCAGCTCTTTCAAAGAATTTGCAAAGTTAATTCCCTAAAACTATTTCTTATATCTTTTTCAAATTAAACAAAAAATCACAAAAATCAAATGAAATACCAAAATATCAGAGAAGAAGAACTCAAAAACCAAATTGCGGCAGATTATTTTTGGCTCTACGATTGTAAAAAAATCATAGGCAACGTTGATTTTTGTGTGGCAATGCACCAAAGCCAAAAAGAAATTTTCGACCAAGAGTCCCTTCTTTGGGCAGAGGCGAAAAAAGGAACTTCGGACATCTATAAGTCCATTGTGCAGCTCATTCTCACTATCGGAAAGGCAAAGACTTTTGATAAATATCTGCCCCCTGCTTTTTTAGGCGCGTTTGATGGCGAAAAGATTGCCTTTGTTCCCTACAATGAAATTCAAGATGTGTTTTATATCAATGACTTTAATTGGAATGTTGCCCCTTCAAATTACGATACAAAAGAATTTAAACTACTTTTAGAAAAAGTAAAGACCACTATTGAGCAAAAAACCTTACTCTTTTTTTACGAAAAAGATGACAAAGAGCTACATAATTTTATCAAAGAAAACTTTATAGTAGGCAGATTTGGTCTGACAAAAACGCGCATCGATAAAAATAATTTTATTACAATTTACAATAAATGGTTGGAAACTGTCAAGCCAACGATTATCATGAATTGGGAAATTGCCAAGAAAAATGGCATTATTGATGGCGATTTTTACCTTGCAGACTTGCTTTCTGATGAAAACAAAACACTAAAAGAAAAACTATTTGTTATCCTACAAGACGACCGCTATCTTTTGGATAGGAAAATAGATGAAATGGGCATGTTCCAAAATAGAACGGCTACTTTTCAAGACAAGCAAGTGGCGCACACGCAATTTTGGAACAAATATGAGCGTCCGCCCAAAGAAGAATATTGGGATTACATTGTGGAGCGAAGAGATTTGCTTGTGCCGCAGGACGTTAGGGAACGAAAGGGCAGTTTTTTCACCCCTCAAATCTGGGTCGAGCTTTCACAAAAGTACCTCACCGAAGTTTTGGGTCAGGATTGGCAAGACGAGTATTACGTGTGGGATTGTGCCGC
>NZ_KE383887.1:0-74511 GCF_000422585.1 Hugenholtzia roseola DSM 9546 | reverse complement strand
ACCCCTCAAATCTGGGTCGAGCTTTCACAAAAGTACCTCACCGAAGTTTTGGGTCAGGATTGGCAAGACGAGTATTACGTGTGGGATTGTGCCGCAGGTACGGGAAATTTATTAAATGGTTTGACTAATAAATACCACATCTTTGCTTCTACCTTAGATAGGCAGGACGTAGATGTTATGCACGACCGCATCAAAAACGGCGCGAACTTATTAGAAGACCATGTTTTTCAATTTGATTTTTTAAATGATGACTTTTCAAAACTACCAAAGCCACTACAAAATATTATCAATGACCCTGAAAAAAGGAAAAAGTTGGTAATTTATATCAATCCGCCGTATGCGGAGGCAACTACCGCGCGTACAGTAACAGGAACAGGTCAAAATAAAACAGGGGTAGCCAAAGATAATAAAATAAGAGAACTATATCGTGAAAAAATCAATGGCGGGTCTAACGAAGTCTTTGCCCTTTTTATGGCGCGTATCTACGACAAAATTCCAGATGCAAAATTAGCTCAATTTTCAAAACTCAAATTTACACAGGGTACAAATTTTGCTAAATTTAGAACCTTCTTTTTGGCAAAATTTTTAAAAGGCTTTATTGTTAGAGCTAATACTTTTGATAATGTTGTGGGTAACTTCCCGATTGGATTTACTATTTGGGATATGGCAGAAAAGCAAAAAATTGATAAAATAGTTTGTGATATTATAGAAGATGAAGGTGCAAAAAGTGGTGAAAAATCTTTTTATGGAGAGCTGCCTGCCAGCATCAACAAGTGGATAAAAATCTATGACAATGGCAGTAGTGAACATATTGGCTACATGGATAATTCAGGAACAGATTTTCAAAATCAGAAATTTTTGAATTTATCTAATACGAAAGGAACACGCCATGTCAATTATTTCGCCTTTACACAAAATAATATCTTTCAAGGCTGCGTCTATTTTGCTGTTCGCCATTGTATGGCTGCCACTTGGCTCAACGACCGCGACCAATTTTTGTATCCAAATGAAGGTTGGGAAAAGGATACAGAATTTCAAAATAATTGCCTTGCTTTTATGCTTTTTCATGGGCAAAATAGAATTTCCTCTGAAAAAGGTACAAATCATTGGATACCTTTTACCGAACAAGAGGTGAATGCTCGCACCAAGTTTGAAAGCAACTTTATGACGCAATTTATCAAAGGCAAACTGAAACCAAACGGAAACGGTAGTTTATTAAATCCCGAAAAAATAAGGACTGCTCCCCTCACTTTTTCCCCCGAAGCGCAAGCCGTCTTCGAGGCAGGGCGCGAACTTTGGAAATATTATCATGCACAACCCAACTGCAATGTCAATGCTTCCCTTTATGACATCAGAGAGCATTTTCAGGGTAGAAATGCAAAGGGCAAGATGAATAATAAGAGCGAAGATGAAATTTATAGCAATCTTATTAGCAAATTGCGTGAAAATCTAAAAATTTTAGCAAGCAGTATCGAACCAAAAATTTATAAATATGGTTTTTTGAGAAAGTAATTTTCTCAAAATAAAAAATAAACTCTCTCCTTATTTAAAGAGAGGGGGCTGTATCATAACGTTAGGTTCTAAAAGTCGTTTCTAAATGTAGCGAGCGGGCATTGTCTTGTCCGCAGCGAGGTTGAAATAAAAAAGGGTTTTCAGACCAAAAAAGTGTTCTGCTCAAATTTTATTTCGTGCCAAAACTGCCTTTTCCGCCAACTATCTGGTACAAACAACAGCCGAAAATAATTAACAACCTTACAATTCTTTACTCAATTTGCGAATTTCCTCGATGGATAATTTTGTAAGTTCGGCGGTCATTTCTATAGAAAGCCCTTTTTGCAAGGGGAAATAGGTGTTTTGGCAGTTTTCTTAGTTGCTTTTGTCTGTTTTTTAATAACTTTGTTTTTCAACGCACCCTCACCTTGCCCTTCAAAAGGCAGCTATTTTCTTACACCACAATTTATGAAAGGAATTATTTTGGCAGGCGGCAGCGGCACACGCCTGCACCCGCTTACGATGGTGATGAGCAAACAACTTTTGCCCGTCTATGACAAGCCCATGATTTATTATCCGCTTTCTACGCTGATGCAAGCAGGGATTCGTCAGATTTTAATTATCAGTACGCCACACGATTTGCCCCATTTTCAAAACCTTTTAGGCGACGGTAAAAAATATGGCTGCGAATTTTCCTACACTGTGCAGGAGCAACCCAATGGCTTGGCGCAAGCCTTTGTGTTGGGCGAATCTTTTATCGGAAACGACAAGGTCGCACTTATTTTGGGCGATAATATCTTCTATGGCACAGGGCTGCAAGAAACCTTGAAAGCCTGTCAAGACCCCGAAGGCGGTATCGTCTTTGCCTACCATGTTTCCGACCCCGAACGCTACGGCGTGGTAGAATTTGACCAAAACCAACGCGCCATCTCGATAGAAGAAAAACCACAAAAGCCCAAATCGAGCTATGCCGTACCCGGGCTATATTTTTATGACAATCAGGTAGTAGAAATTGCCAAATCGTTGAAACCTTCGGCACGTGGCGAATATGAAATTACAGATGTTAATAAATTTTATTTAGAAATAAACAAACTTTCCGTACAAATCATGGATAGAGGCACTGCTTGGCTCGATACAGGCACGTTTCATTCTTTGATGCAGGCAGGACAATTTGTAGAAGTCATCGAGGCGCGACAAGGTTTGAAAATTGGTTGCATCGAGGAAGTGGCATATCAGATGGGTTTTATTGGCAAAGAGCAACTTGCACAAATTGCCGCCCCTTTGCTCAAAAGCGGCTATGGCACATATTTGATGGGTTTGATAAAAGACTAATTTTCTATATCTTTAAATCCTATTTTAATCCTATAAGGTCTTGAAGACTTTATAGGATTATTTACACCTGTTTTTTTCTTTATTTATGCTCGAATCTAACCAAACACCCGACCCTGCTACGGTTTTTCCTCTGCCAAATATCAATCGTCTTTGTTTTCTAAAAAATATTATTCAAAATCCGAATATTATCGTGGGCGATTATACCTACTACGACGATTTTGAAGACGTACACAATTTTGAAAAAAATGTAAAATATCATTTTGATTTTATCGGTGATAAGCTCATCATCGGCAAATTTTGTATGATAGCCTCCGACGTAACTTTTATCATGAATGGTGCAAATCATCTGGTAGAGAGCCTTAGCACCTATCCTTTTGCCATTTTTGGCGGAAGTTGGCAAAATGCAATGGAGGGCAAAAGCTACCCCTACAAAGGTGATATTGAAATCGGAAATGACGTTTGGATAGGCTATAAAGCGACCATTATGGCAGGCGTGCGCATTGGCGATGGCGCAATTATTGGCTCGCAGGCGGTTGTTACCGCTGACGTACCGCCTTATAGTATCGTGGCTGGCAACCCCGCAAGGCTTATCCGAAAGCGATTTTCAGAAGAAACCATTGCTGCCCTTCTCCAAGTGCGTTGGTGGGATTGGGATAGTGAAAAATTGAGCCGCCACTTACATCTGCTTACGGGAAATGACATAGAGGCTCTGAAAAAAATTGCCGAATAGTAGTGATATTAGGTTAAAGGGCAGGAAAAGGTAAGTTTAATGCTTTTTTTGCTGCGTTGTTGCAATGGTCAGAAGGTCAAAAACGAGGTTTTGTGCTTCGTACACGCCTCCTGAACCCCCACCCTGCCCTCCCCCCATAGGGGAGGGTTCGAAAACCAAATCATTTTTTTGCATAAATGCAAAAAAATGATACCGCATAAAAGCCCCGCCATAATAGGGGCGGGGTTTGGGGTGAGGTGCATTTAAGACTTTTATCGTTGTAACAACGCTTTTTTTGCTGCAAAATGTTAGCCAAAAATGCCTAACTTTGTAGGCTTAAAGCCTTATTTGTAATCAAAAAATTGAACCACAACCTGCCCTTTTTCAATCCTGCACCCAAACCAAAAAAGCAGATATGCACGTCCATCTGATAGAAAACGATTTTTTGAGTCAATCTCGACACGACCCCATCACAGGCGACCTCTTCGTGGCTGGCGATAAAGTTGTCTTTTGTGCTGCCTGCCACTCTGCCTTCTTGCTCGAATCTTGGGAATATCTGGGACAAACACACTGCCAACAGCAGGAAACCTTAGCCCAAATCCCGACACAGAGCAACCTCACCCTCAAACAAGACGGCACACAAATAGGAGAAGATTATTTTTATTACTTAGATACAAATAATCAAAACGCTTTATATTGTAAAGATTACAATGGAATTTTTGATTTTTACTCACTACAAGATAAAAAAGATTTTTTTCTTAAAAAGACAACCACAGACAAAATAACAAGCTATTTTAATGCAAACACTAAAATAAAAAAACAAGTAAAATAATATAACAGTTCACCAAATTTATTTGTAATTTTTTCAGTTTTAGTTGTAATTTTTATTATTGCCATTCCCTTTTTAAGTAAAGAATATTTAATAAGTATGTTCTTTTTTATTTTAATTACTATTCTATTAGCAGTATTTACTTTTCCGTTATTTTCCGAACTAAATGAACAAAATGATGCCCACAAATACAAACAATTTATCGCCCTAAGTGAAAAAGGGCTTTCTATCTTTCACCCTTACTACTGTCAGAAGGCGTATTTGCCGCTGCGCAATGTCAAAAATGTAGAAGTAGATATATCAGCGTCTTTTTTAGTCTTGATACTCACGACCGAACAGGGCGAATGGCATTTTCATTTTGAAGTGTCTTCTTTTAAAAGCTACCAACTTATTTTTGATACGCTCCAAACCTGGACAAATTACGACATAAAAGTTACGATTCGCAACAGAAAGCCACAAATACAAGAGTGGCTTTTAGAATTAAATAGAAAAAAAGGAAACGTATTTATAATTTTTTAAGATAAAGCTAATAGATTTTAAATCTATTAGCTTTATGGTACAATTTATTAGTTCAAATTTTATAGCTTATCTTAACTAATTTAAAAAATAGTTTTTAGTCTTATCTTATCTCTACATTTGCCTATAATTTTTAGAGTTTAACATCACTTGCCTGCGGCGTAGCTTTTGTTTTTTAGCAAGCCTTTTTCTGGCGAGCTTTTGGGCTTTTTGCGTACTTTTGCACCCGAAAAAAGATGCCTTCTAAAAAGCTACCACAAATGGACAAAGAACTGCCCCTGCTTCCTGCCTCCCCCTTTCTGACTTGGATAGAACAAAAATTGGGACTCACACAAGGCGTGCGCTATATGCTCTTGGCGGTCTTTGGCTTTGCCCTTATGAACGTGCTGGTGAAATATATCGTGCATATTCCTGCTACGGAGGTTGTTTTTTTTCGCTCTTTGGTGTCGCTTGTGATGAGTTTGTACTTTTTGCGACAGGAAAAAATTACGGTTTTGGGTAGGAATAAAAAAATACTTTTCCTGCGCGGTGCTTTTGGCGGTTCGGCGTTGATTCTTTTTTTTACAACTATCCAAGAAATGCCTTTGGCAAGTGCCGTAACAATTCATTACTTAGCTCCTATTTTTACTACCCTTATTGCTATTTTTGTTCTGAAAGAAACGCTTTTCAAAAGGCAGTGGCTCTTTTTTGGCATCTGTTTTTTGGGGGTGCTGCTCATAAAAGGCTTTGATGAGCGCGTTTCGCTCTTTTATTTCGGGCTTGGGATTCTTTCGGCGTTTCTTTCGGGCTGCGCCTATAATTGTATTCGTTTGGTAAAAGAAAGCGAACATCCTTTGGTGGTAGTGATTTCTTTTCCGCTGGTGATGCTCCCCATTTCGGGGATTTACTGCCTTTTTGATTGGGTTACGCCGCAGGGTTGGGATTGGCTTTTTTTGCTTGGAATCGGGATTCTAACGCAAATTGCACAATATTTTATGACCAAAGCCTATCAGGTAGAAAGGGCAGCAAGAGTGGCAAGTGTGAGCTATACGGGTATGCTCTACGCGCTTCCCTTTGGTATGCTGCTCTTCGATGAATACTTCGGATTGCTGCCACTTTTGGGCATGGTTGTGGTCTTGCTCGGCGTGTGGCTCAATGTGCGATTTGGCAAAAAATAGTTTGATGAAAAATCTTGCATTTTAGCATCAAACACCAAATAAAATTTTGCTTCATGCCATTTTTAGGTCTGAAAACAGACTTTTATTTCAATACAAATTTGGATAAGATAGGTGCTTTTCCCCTACAAAATTTGGTAGCCTTATCGCTTTTGTCTATGTTTGTGCAGGCTTTCATACTCGAAAAAAGATGCGCTATCTACATACCTCTCCCCTTTTGCTCGAATCGGGTGCGATTTTGCCCCAAATAGAGATTGAATATCAGACCTTTGGCAACCCAAATGCAGCGAAAGTGATTTGGATTTGTCATGCCCTAACCGCCAATGCAGACCCTACCGACTGGTGGAGCGGCTGGATAGGGGAAGGGAAATTTTTTGATACTGACCCCGAAAAAAGCCCTTATTTTATCGTCTGTGCCAATATCTTAGGCTCTTGTTACGGCAGTACCTACGCCCTTTCGCCAAATCCCGTAACGGGAAAAGTTTATGGCTATGATTTTCCCCTTCTAACCACACGCGACATGGCGGCTGCCCATTGTCTTTTGCGCCAACACCTGCAAATTGAACAAATCTACCTGCTTATGGGTGGCTCTTTGGGCGGACAACAAGCGATGGAATGGGCTATTTTAGAACCTAAGACCATAGAAAATTTGGTGCTTATCGCTACTAATGCACGCCATTCGCCTTGGGGAATCGCCTTCAACGAAGCCCAACGCATGGCAATTCAAGCCGACCAGACGTGGCAAAATCCTACCCAGAACCCACAAAATTTTGACCCCAACGACCCCGCCCTTTTCCGTATTGGGGCAAAAGGTTTGGCGGCAGCGCGTGCTATCGCTTTGATTTCGTATAGAAATGCACAAGCCTACAATCAGACCCAAAAAGAAACCGAAAACGACCTTTTAGAAGGCTTTAAAGCCGTTTCCTACCAACAGTATCAGGGCGAAAAATTGGTGCGCCGCTTCGATGCCTTTGCCTATTGGACGCTTTCAAAGGCAATGGATAGCCACAATGTAGGGCGAAACCGACAGACGGTAGCGCAGGCTTTGACGCAAATAGAGGCGCGGACACTCTGTATTGGCATTAGTTCGGATTTGCTTTTTCCGCCTGCCGAAGTGCAGTTTTTGGCACAAAACATCAGAAAGGCGCAATACGTAGAGATAAATTCCGACTTCGGACACGACGGTTTTTTGTTGGAATACGAACAATTAGAGGCTGCACTTGCCCGCCTGCTTACAGAGAAAGTGGCGAAAGATAAGTGCTAAAACTCTTAGCGTATTGGAAACTTTTGGGGTTTGAAACCTCAAATTTAAAGGCACTTTAAAGTCATATTAAAGACTCTTTAAAGACAAAAGGCTTTTTGCAAGATTTGCCCCCAGTGATGTTAAATTCTAAAAATCAAATGCAAAAAAATCAAAATGTAGGGACAAGGCAGTGCCTTGTCCGCAGCAAGATTGAAATAAAAAAGGAATGAACCTCACCCTTCCCTCCCCCAAAGGGAGGGTGTCAAAACCAAATTTTATTTTGTGTCAAATTTGATAAAACAAGTTTTTTTTACAGAACTTAACACTACTGCCTACCCCCCTACCACACACAAGAAAGGGAACAAACAAGAGGGCAGGAAAATGTGGCAAGAAAAGTGGTGGAAAATAGAACACATAAGCCCCAAATAGACCATAAAACAGAAAAAATAAGTAGCTTTGCAGCAAGGCACACCCCTAAACTTCGCCACCACTTCCTACAAAGTCTGATAGCGCAGGTTTGAAACTTTCGCCTTTCCCTTGTGTGTGTGGTATCGTAGCCGTCTTTTTTAATTTCCGAAATTCTCTTTTTAATGATATGAAAAAAGCACTTATCACAGGTATTACAGGGCAAGATGGTGCATACCTTGCCGAAATTTTATTAGAAAAGGGCTATGAGGTGCATGGCATCAAGCGTAGAAGCTCACTTTTCAATACCGACCGCATCGACCACCTTTATCAAGACCCCCATGCGGAAAATTATCGCTTCAAACTACATTACGGCGACCTGACCGACTCTACAAACCTCATTCGCCTAATACAAGAGATTCAGCCCGACGAGATTTACAACTTGGGTGCGATGTCGCATGTCAAGGTGAGTTTTGATTTGCCCGAATATACCGCCAATGTAGATGCTTTGGGAACGTTGCGCATCTTGGAAGCGGTACGCATCTTGGGGCGCACCAAACAGACGCGCATTTATCAGGCTTCTACTTCCGAACTCTACGGCTTGGTGCAGGAAGTGCCACAGAGCGAAAAAACGCCTTTTTATCCGCGCTCGCCTTATGCAGTAGCCAAAATTTACGGCTATTGGATTACGGTCAATTATCGGGAGGCTTACGGCATGTATGCTTGTAATGGCATCTTATTTAATCACGAATCGCCTTTGCGTGGCGAAACTTTTGTTACGCGCAAAATTACACGTGGCGTAGCCCGTATCGCTTTGGGTTTGCAGGACAAAATTTATTTGGGCAATCTCAACGCACAACGCGACTGGGGACACGCCAAAGACTACTGCCGCGCCATGCATCTGATTTTGCAACAGGAAAAACCCGAAGACTATGTTATCGCCACAGGCATCACTACTCCTGTGCGCGATTTTGTCAAGATGGCTTTTGCCGAAGCAGGCATCGAGGTTGCCTTCGAGGGCGAAGGTGTGGAGGAACGTGGCAAAGTGGTAGCCTGCCATCTGCCTGACTATCAAATTGCTATCGGAACGGAAGTGGTAGCCATAGACCCGCGCTATTTCCGACCTACGGAGGTAGATTTGCTTATCGGCGACCCTACAAAAGCCATGCAGAAATTGGGTTGGAAGCCCGAATACACGCTACCTGCCTTAGTCAAAGAGATGGTAGCTGCCGATATCGAACTCTTCAAAAAAGACAAATACCTACGCGAAGGCGGACACGCAACGCTCAACTATTACGAATAAACATCAGAATTAGCACTTTCAAACCCTAAGAAGCTGCAAAATTCTTAGGGTAAAGTCTAAATTTGATTCTCAATTCGCAAATTTTGATAGCTAAAAAAGCGAACTATGAAGTTATATGCCAATCCTCTATTTTATTTTCTCTTTTTTTTAGCCCTCTTCGCCCTACCTTTGGGCGGGGCTTGGCTTTCCGAATTTCTTTTTGTAGAGGTTTCCCTCAAAAATGAGATTTTTATCAATCTCTTCAAAACGGGTAAAATTCACTACGGCTACCCCTACTATGTGTCGCTCTTTATCACGCTGCCCATTTCGCTCCTGCTCTTTACTTTGCTGCAAAAACGATTTATGCTCTACGACATAGAGAGTACCAACGTGCGCATTTTGCTGATGATGCTTATCTGCTCTACGCTGATGACCGAATATTCTTTGGAATACCTGCTTACTAAAAAACAGTGGTGGTATTATAGCAACTATTCCGAAATTGTGCAGAAACATAGCGTCATGTACCTTTTCACGATTCCGCACTTTCTCAACGCGCTTTTCTACTTTTTAGCCGTCCAGACGTTGGTCTATATTTCAGGTCTAAACCAGAATTTTCGTAAAATTCGCCTGCTCTTTAAAAAGAACAGATGGAAACCCGAACAATTTGAACAAATCTTAGACTTTTCCTTTGAAAAGTATAAAAATCAAGAATTTTATCAGACCCTAAAAGCCGAAACGCTGCAAATAGAAACGCCCTATTTCCACTTCTCCGACCTTAGAAAATTCCGCCGCCTGCTACACAAGAAAGCCCTCCTGCACGATTTTAACCTCGAAGAGCAAAATCTCTGACAAGTTTTCCCTGACGCACTACCATGCTAACCCTACAAGATTTAATCTTAACGCCGCTCTACTTTCTCTTTGTTTTCGGACTTGTCTATACTTTTCGCAATCGCGTCAGGGATAAAGAGATACGCAAATATTTCCTGCCTGCCTTTCTTTTGCGCGTAGTGGGGGCTATTTTTTTGGGTCTGATTTATCAATTCTACTATGGCGCAGGCGATACAACGCTCTACTTTCAGGGCGCACGCAAAATGGGGCAACTCTTTGAACAAGAGGCAGGAAGCTGGGCAGAGGTAGTCTTTGGCTCACCCGAAAGTTATGGCGCATTGGCACAAATATACAGCCGTGGCATGCCTTATAGCGACGACCATGCCTCCTTCATGGTTTCGCGCATTGCGGGTTTTTGCGCCCCTTTTGCAGCCAATACCTACTCGGTTATCGCGCTCTTTTTCGCAAGTTTTAGCTTCTTTGCGGCTTGGAAAATGTATCAGACTTGGATAGAAATTTATCCAAACCTAAAAAAAGAATTGGCAAGGGCGGTCTTATTTCTGCCTTCTGTTATCTTTTGGGGGGCAGGTCTGATGAAAGACTCGCTCACTTTTTCGGGCTTGGCACTTTTTTTTACAGGCTTTTATTGGGTATTGATACGGCGTAGAAAGTTTTTTTGGAACGCGATTTATTTGTTGATAGGAGCGTTTCTGATGAGCCAAATCAAACTCTACATTTTTTTGGTGATGCTGCCTGCTTGTGGCATTTGGTTTTTTTATACCTACAAAAATCGCATTAAAAGTCAATTTCTTAGAATTGCGCTGCTCCCTATTCTTTTGGCAGTAGGCGGCGGCAGTGCGGCTTATTTTACGCTGCGCCTTTCCGAAGGGACAGAATTTGCGCTCGATAGATTTGCCAAACGTACAAAAATTACGGCAGAATGGATTTACAAGGTCAGCGACGAAGGCTCGCGCTATGATGTAGGCGAATTAGATGGAACATTTGGGAGCATGCTACGTGCCGCGCCGCTTTCTATTTTCGTTGCCCTATACCGCCCCTTTATTTGGGAATCGCGCAATCCGAACATGCTTTTGGCAGCCTTAGAATGTAGTTATTTTATTTGGCTTACGCTGCTGGTTTTGCGAAGGGCGAAATTGCGGGATTTGTTTAAATTCTTATCCCAAGAGCCGCAAGTGGTGATGTCGCTCTTTTTTGCCTTAGTATTTGGCTTTTTTGTAGGCGTTTCGAGTAGTAATTTCGGAACATTGGTGCGCTACAAAATTCCGCTTCTGCCTTTTTTTGTAGCGGCTCTTTATATCATCTTGGCGCAATATCCACAAAAAGGCAAGAAAAAACGC
The DNA here is from genome assembly GCF_000422585.1 of Hugenholtzia roseola DSM 9546. Lineage (NCBI taxonomy): Bacteria > Pseudomonadati > Bacteroidota > Cytophagia > Cytophagales > Bernardetiaceae > Hugenholtzia > Hugenholtzia roseola. Next base: position 63,364 of record NZ_KE383887.1, on the reverse strand, counting down.
CGTCCTGCTGCCACGCCACCGCCTTTTTCCAACCCCAATTCGCTTTCCGCACAGGCTTCGAAAGTTTGAAAAACAAAAGCGTAGGGCTTTGCGTTTGAAGAAAAAAGTAGTATCTTAGTCCTGCCAACTGTGTGGCTTTTCATTCTAACCCAAACGCTTCAAAATTGGAAAATCTCTACCAAATTTTAGGGCTGCCCGATTTCGCTTCTACCGAAGAGGTAAAGAAGTCCTTTAAGCGTTTGGCTTTGCTATACCACCCCGACCGCAATCCCAATAGCCTGACGGCAGAGGAAACTTTTAAGGTCATCAATAAAGCCTATCAAATTCTATCCGACCCCGAAACCAAGCACCGTTACGACCTGCTGCTGCTCTATGTCTATGGAAAAGCGACACAAGCGGAAACAGATGAAACGCCCGCCCATCGCGACCCACGATACAGACGGCGCAATCCCTATCGCCGCCCGTATCAGGCAGCTCCTGTGGTAGAAAAGGATAGCCTTAGCAATACACAGGCGACCCTTATTAGTGTTGGTGCAATTTTATACATCTTTCTTTTCGTCAATTCTATCTATAATTTTATCGGTCAGAATTTCTACTCACGCGCAACCGAAGCCTATCAAAAACAACAATACGAAGATGCCATCAAGTATCTGAATGGCGCAATCGGATACGACCCAAGTTTGGCAAACGCCTATTTCCTGCGTGCGCAAATCTATGCCGAAAACTTCTCTTTGCCCAAAGACGCGCTCGAAGACTATTCAAAGGGCATCGAAACGACCTCTATTTTCAAGAGTGAGTATTTTTTGTGGCGCGGCAGAACCAATGGCAAATTGCAAAACAAAAATGAGGCGCACCAAGATTTTCAGACGGCTCTTTTCCTAAGTTCCGACGATATGCAGCTCGCCAGTCAGGTAGCCAAAGGCTATTCGCTCGACCTAAACGCCTACAAAGATGCGATTGATATTTACAATTCGCTTTTATCAAAAAATAAACCAAACTACGACCTATATCGCGAAAGGGGCATCACCTACGCCTTAGCAGGTGAGTATCAAGACGCTATTGCCGACTTCAAGGCAGGCTTTCGCCAGCACCAAAATTCGGACAAAGCCCTGCATGAGCTTCTCTCTTTTTGCGAAACAGAACTCAAAAAACCCGATTTTACCGCTGCCCTTTTAGAAGCTATCATAGCAGAAAACAAGGAAGATGTGGAAAAAACACAAAAATTGCGGGTACAGAAAGCTATTATTTTGTATCAATCTAAATCCTATTCCGCAACCCTATCCGAACTAAACACCTTGATAGCACAACAGTCGAAGGGCGAAGTAGATAGCCTCTATGCTTGGCGTGCCAAAACGCTTTTAGAGATGGGCGAAAGTGCAAAGGCTTGTGAGGATTGGGCAAAGGCGCGTTTTTTAGGATACAAAGCCAAACACCCGACCCTCGATTTTTTCTGTGAGGAGAGCCTAAAAGACCTCGTTGTTAGTCAGAATGAGCCAGAAAATCTACCAGAAAATCGAAAAAATTAGGCAGAGCGCAAAGACAATAAAAGCGCGTCAGCGTAAAATTTATTGAAAAAATTATTATAGAAACTATTAAAAGAACAGCCTATTTTTCTTTTTCAATCTTTACCTTCACGCCGTCATTTTCTACAAGTCCGATTCGTTTTGCTTTTTTGGCAACCTCCTGCTCTTTGTTTTTCGAGATAAAGTCCGATTTGAGCGTGATATAATCTACACGCAATTCCTCTACCTCCATGCGCAAGGTAATGACCTTTCGGACGATTCTATCGGTGTAATGACGATTTGCAATATAAATCAATCCTAAAAAGGCAGCATAAATAAAATAAGGCATAGCGCGAAAAAGCAACTCTTGGTCTAAGCGAAAATCGCGTTGGGCAAAAGTTTTCCAAAATGAAACTTGAATGAGGGGAGTCGCTTCGGGCTGTGCAGCTTCGGCTTCCTCGTTTTTGTAGTAGTTGCGTTTGAGTGGCTGATTTTGCATAAATAAAGAAAGTAAAAAATAGAAACGATTTGAGTAGAAATAAGGCTACTGACCGCCCCTACTCCACACAAGCACAAATATATCTAAAAAATATCAAAACCCAAAGTTAGGGTATTCGCCTAAACAGTAAAAAAGGCAAAAGAGCAATCTAAATAAGTAGCCTTTAACGGAAAGTAGATATCAGGCTCTAAATTTTGTCGTCAAGCGCATTTATCATTCGTTGCATTTCTTCTTTGCTCCTTAGTCTTATTTCAAATCTTTCAGATGCCAAACTACCTTTTTTCTTTTGCCCCACCCTTACCCTATCTTCTACTAAAAGTTTATCTTCATACGTCAAATCTATATTCGTGTTGATTTGCAAAATCTGTTTGCTCCCGACTTTACCTGCATAACCTATGGCTGAAAAAGTATGTTGTCCAAATTCGACCTTTAATAAGACTTGTTTCGGTGTAATTTTCACCTCTCCTTTTGTTTTAAGCCAATCATAAAAAAGAAGAAACACCTCTTTGCTCTCTTGTTTAAGGTTAAAAAAACGGTCTATCTCATATAAATCAGGGTCTTGATTTATAACTTCTTTCACTATACGAATTTTTTTACTGTTTATACTTTCTATCTTTTCTTCATCAGGGTCATTATTTAAATAATCTATAAAAATTAAATCATCTTCAAACCAAAAATATTTTATTAAAGTGATGTTATTTTCTTTGTTTTTTTTAACTCTTTCTATTTGAGTAAGAGAGAATTTTTTAGCTATTAGTACAATTTCAATTTGTTTTAAATCCATTTCTTGAAACTTTGGTAAATCAATGTTATATTGTTGCGTAGTTTTTAAATAGACATCTGCAAAATTATCTTCAATATACTCTCTATAATCAGAAACTTGTTCTGTTATATTTTTGTCATATTCTTTTTTAAGTTCAAAAATTACAAATCTTTTTGATTTTGGGTTATAAGCCAAAATGTCAATTCTTCCACCTGTACCAATGCTCCTAACATTTCCTTTTAAGGGAAATTCGCTTGAAACAAGCGTAAGATTAGAAAATAAAGAAGCCCAATTCTCGCAAATAAATTTATTTAGCTCACTTTCAGGCTTATTTACTTGATTTAAAAACTTTTTTACAGAAGACGAAAATAATTTAGGCATTTTCTTGAATTTGTTTTAAGTAAGGTGAAAGTATGGAAATAAACTCTGTTCCTATCTGACGTAGATTTTCTACATCATCAAAACTCCAAACGGTTTCATTTTCATCACCGTATAGTTCGTCATGCTCAGATAAAAGCCTTGTTAATTTTTCAAAGTCTTCATCAGAAAGATTAATTGTTTTCATGTAGTTGTGTTTAGTCGTATTTATGCTGCGAAGTTACGATTTAATTTGAAACTCTGCTTTATTTTTTTGATTTGAAAGACTTTTTTGTCGCCCTCTATCAATTCAACACCAACTGTAAAAAAGCAATTCACTCACATTAGGCAAAAACCAAGTTTTAAAACTTTTGAGTAGCAAATATACAATTTTTTCTTATCTTTACCGCCATCAGAAACCGCCTTTTGGCATGACCCTATCTTGTTTATGTGGCAGAAAGAAAACAATCGCTTAGTGCGCCATTTTGAGTTTGCCGACTTTACGGCAGCCTTTGCCTTTATGATGCGCGTTGCATTTTTGGCAGAAAAACACAACCACCACCCCGAATGGAGCAACGTATATAACCGCGTAACGATTGCGCTCACTACCCATGATGCAGGCAATACCATTACCGAAAAAGATGAGGCATTAGCCGCCGCCATAGATGCACTGCTCGCCGCGAAATAGTGCGTAGTTTTTGCCCCTCTCTTACTAAATTCTAAAAAACACGTTGGAAATTGCTTTTTTTATCGCCTTTTCAGTCCTTGCGTTGGCAGGTGCAGTAGGGGTCTTGCTTCTGCGCAAGGTGCTTTCTGTATCCTTCGCCTTCCTGCTCACGCTGCTTGGGGTAGCGGGCATTTTCGCACTCTTAGGTGCTGATTTTGTGGCACTTACCCAAATTATTATCTATGTAGGGGGGATTCTTCTATTGCTACTCTTTGCCCTGATGTTTGCCGAACCCTCTGGCGATTTGAGCCTGCCTACGCCGCAGGCTTCACTCGGCGGTGGCATCTTGGCGGCTTTTGGGCTGCTAAGTCTTTTGGGCGTATGGTTAGCCAAAAACAGTTCTCTTTTAGAAGATAAGATTTTGAAAGAAAACTTTTCTACCATACAAAAAATAGGCATACTTTTTCTAACAGACTACTTACTTGTTTTCGAACTCGTTGGCATCTTCCTAACTGCCGTTTTGGTCTTGGTAGCTTGGTTAGCAGGCAAAAAGGCATCAAAAGATTAGACTAAAATAAATTAGACTAAAATAGAAAAAGAAAAAACGTTGTTAATATTGTAAAAAATCAAACAAGACTCAAACAACTTTCGCCTTTTACTTTCCTACTTCCATAGCAAAAAACAAGACATCATCGGTCTGTTCAGTGTCTTCTTTCCATTCTGCAAAAAATTGTGCGAAGGCTTCTTTTTGGGTTTGAAGTGGCAAATGATGTGTTTGATTTAAAAAGTCGCGCATTTTTTTAATAGTCATTTTTCCTTCTTTTCCAAACTGGTCGGCGTAGCCATCAGTGAAAGCATAGACCCTATCCCCTTTTTCTAAGGTAAGATGATGCTCGCCAAACGTTTTTTGCTTGTATTGAGTGCTTCCGATAGGATATTGGCTGCCTTTCAAAACGCGCAATTCATTTGTGGCTTTGTGCCAAATCCAGAGCGGACGCTTGGCAGCGGCAAAGGTAAGGCTTCGCTTTGTCCCATTCCATCGCAAAAGCACAATGTCCATGCCGTCTTGCAGGGAATTAGCATTTCTAAATTCTTGGCTAAGTTCCTTATTTTCAACCTGTTGCTGCAAAAGGCGTTGTAACTTCTCATCTAAACTGTGCAAAATTTGGGCAGGAGCTTCAATCTTATCCTGATTGACAATCTGGTCTAAAAGATTATGCCCCACTACGGTCATCAAAGCACCGGGTACGCCATGCCCTGTGCAATCGGCAATGGCAAGCAAGAGGTCTTGCGAAGACTCATTCATTTGTGCCAACCAATAAAAATCGCCCGACACAATATCTTTGGGCAGATATAAAATCCAATGCGCAGGCAGATGCAGGTCAAGCGTTTCTACTTTGGGCAACAAAGCATTTTGGATTCTTTTGGCATAATTGATAGAGGCGATAATGTGCAAATTTTTGGACGCAATCAATTCTTTTTGCTCATTGACCGTTTCGAGGGTCTGCAAAATTTCTTCTTTTTGCTGTCTGATTTCCTCACTTTTGAGCAAATTTTCCTCGTTGGCAGCCTTCAAATTTTGATAGGCTTGCTTGATTTTGATGCGATTGCGCCAAACAATAAACATAAAAATTAAGACCACTACCAAAGAAGCCACAATTAAATAATTGATTTTTTCTTGAAACTCTTTTGCGGTTCGCTCCTGCTCTATTTCGGCATTTTTAAGGTCTAAGGCAACTTTGTTTTCTAAACTGTTGATAATTTTGCTTTTTTTCAAATTAAAGGTACTATCTTCTAATTCTTTGTACTTTTCATGGTGAAAAAGAGCCTTTTCAAAGTTTTTTTGCTTCTTAAAAACTTGGTGTAGTGCCAAATGCGAGCTGCTCAAAGAGGCAAGCGACTGGGTAGTGTTTGCAATTTCAAGGGCTTTTTGAGCGGCATTTTCCGCTTTCTGATGCAAATTTTGATTAGAATATGCAACTGCCAAAGTAAGCAAAGGCTCAATAGTAGAAGGCACATCATTGATAGACTGATAAAAGGAAATGCTTTTTTCGGCTTCTTCTACTGCCTTTTTCCAATCTTTTTGGTTTTCTGCAATTTTGGCTAAGGTAGCATAACAGTAGGCTACGCCTCCCCAATCTTCCATCTCTTGGGAAAGCACCAAACTCTTTTGGGTATAAAAAGTAGCCAAACTATCCCTTTGTGTTAGGGCGTAATCTGTTCCCAAATTCGAAAGGGCAATCACATAACTAAGTTCGTCATCGGGGTGACGGTATTTTTCGTGTAAAGCGACTGCCTTTTTGTAATAGTTAATTGCCGTTTCAAAATTTTGGTTCAAGCTATGAATACTACCAATATTAACTAAGGCAGCAACCGTTTTAGATTCATCTTCTTTATCAATTTCATATACTTTTTCGTAATAAATTAAGGCTTTGTCGTATTCCCCTTTGTAATAATAACCAATACCGACCGAATTAAGCAAAGAAGCCTCCATGCTCCTATCTTCGCTTTTGGGCTGCCATTCCAAACCTTTTTCTGCATACAAGATAGCCGAATCGTACTCTCCCATAGTAGAATAGGCAATACTTAGGGCAAAATAACTTTCTAAAATGCCCATGATATAATTTTCTTTTTGGCAGGCAATCAGACTTTTATTAGATAAAATAACAGCCGTATCAGGGTCTATGTAGCTATATTCATAAGCGATTTTTGTTTCTAAGAACAAACGTGTCGTATCGCTGGTACTGCTTTCGTAAAGCCGCCGCAAACTATCTATCTTTCTATTCTGGGCGAATAAAAATAGGGGCGAGAACAAAAAAAATGCAACAAAAAGGGTTTTGCACCCAAAAGAGGAAGGCATACCTTAGGGCTTTTTAGCACGTAAAAAAGGGAAATGCTTTTATTTATGAAGGATTTAAAGCCAAAGATAATATTTTTTCGCAAAGAAGGGCGTTTTTTTTTCGCCTATGTTAAAAAAGTGAAAAGAAAAAACCTGACACCTCTCTCCTACCTGCGATAACTGCGAAAAAGGCTCTGTATTTTCATCTGAATTACGCCAAAAAAAGCCTCTTTGAAGATTTTAGACGACATTTTAGAAACACCTTTGGTGCGGTCGGTGAAAATAATGGGTACTTCTACTACTTTGAAGCCATATTTCCACGCCGTAAATTTCATTTCTATCTGAAAAGCGTACCCTACAAATTTTATCTTTTCGAGTGGTATGGTTTCTAAAACGTTGCGGCGGTAACATTTGAAGCCTGCCGTTGCGTCCATGATGGGCATGCCCGTAATCAAGCGGACGTACATGCTTGCAAAATAAGACATCAGCACCCTGCTCATAGGCCAATTCACCACATTTACACCCTTGATGTAGCGCGAGCCGATAGCTACGTCGTTTTGCCCTTCTGCACAGGCTTGATAGAGGCGTACCAAATCTTTGGGGTCGTGTGAAAAGTCTGCGTCCATTTCAAAAATATAGGCATAGCCCCAAGCTAAGGCTTTGGCAAAACCATGCAAATAGGCAGTTCCTAAGCCTAATTTGCCCTTGCGCTGCTCTAAAATAAGCCTTCCGCCCCACTTCTGCTGCATCTGCTGTACCTTTTGTGCCGTTCCGTCGGGTGAGCCGTCATCAATAATTAGGACATCAAAAGGAAGTGGCAAGGCGAAAACAGCTTCGATAATGCCCTCGATGTTTTCGATTTCGTTGTAGGTAGGAATGATAACGATACGCTCTTTCATCAAAAATATGCTTTTTAAAATAAAACAAACCTTGACAAGGCAAATCCTTGTCAAGGTTGTGGCAGAGAAACTTGTTTATTTAACCAGTTTCATCTCTTGGATAAGACGCTCTCCGCCTAATACTTTGTCTATTGTCCAGAGGACGTAGCGGATATCGACATTGATGCAACGCTTGTACTCTACATCATAGACTAAGTCGCCTGTCATGGCTTCCCAGTTGCCGTCGAAGGCAAGCCCTATGAGTTCGCCATTAGCACCAATGACAGGGCTACCCGAATTACCACCCGTAATGTCGTTATCGGTAATAAAAGCGACAGGGAGGTTGCCATTTTTGTCGGCATACGTGCCAAAGTCTTTTTTCTGAATTAGCTCCTTTACTTTGGCAGGAACTACAAACTCGGCATCATTGGGGTTTTCTTTTTCCAAAATACCTTTGTGGGTAGTGAAATAATTGAACTGCACGCCATCTTTCGGCGCGTAATCTCTTACCGTACCATAAGAAAGGCGCAAAGTAGAATTGGCATCAGGATAGAAAACCTTGTCGGTTTGCATGGCACGCAAGCCCTCTACATAGTCGCGCATTGCCATCATCAAAGCTCCCTGCGACTGACCAATGGCAGGGGCAATTTTCTGACGATAGTTATTAAATACGTCTAAGAAAAGGCTAAAACCTAAATCGCTTTCCATTGCCTTTAAAGAAGGATTTTTTGCAAAAGCCAAAGCGCGTTCTTTTGAAGTAAGGAAAGAAGAAGCGAACATTTTGTCGGCATACTTTTCCCAATTACCCTTGTATTTTTTCGCCACTACACTTTCGAAAAGGGCAGGCTGCTGGCTTTTAGGCACATCTTGGGCATAGAAGCTAAATAGTTTGGCAAAAACGCGCTTGTCGATAGTGGTATTGTATTCTTCGAAATGTGCATTGATAGCCGCTTCTTTTGCTGCTGCCGCTTCTTTTGTATCGTTGCCTGCTTTGAGAAGGTCGTAAAGGTCATAAAATTCGTAAGCCAACTCCATCAATTCTGCGCCAAAGGCGGCTTCTTGTAGGTAGATGTAAGAAAGTTGGTACTCTGTCATGGCTTTCTGTGCCTCCTCGATGCGCTTCAAAGCAGTGGCATAACGCTCTTCTCCGCTTTTATCTGCCCAATCTTGGAATTTGGCTTCATTCTCACGCTTCAAATCTACTGTTTTCAAACGCGCCAAACCTTCATTCTGACCGATAAAATACTTGTAGTAGTTGCTAATTTGTGCATATTTGGCAGCATACATAAGGCGTACTTTGGGGTCTTTGTCCATGCTTTCTTTCATCAAATTGAGGCGATTCTCACGCAATTTGATGCGAGCAGGATTCGACATTTCAAAATCTACCAAAAGGCTATATGAGGTTTTGTAGCGTTCTGTACGACCGGGAAAGCCAAAAGTCATGGCAAAATCGCCTTCTTGGATACCTTTCACCGAAACGGGCAGGAAGTGCTTAGGCTTGTAAGGCACGTTATCGGTGCTATAATCAGCAGGCTTGTTGTCTTTGTCGGCATAGATGCGCAAGATAGCGAAGTCGCCTGTATGACGAGGCCACATCCAGTTGTCGGTATCGCCACCAAATTTGCCTACCGCTTCGGGGGGGGCAGCCACCAAACGCACGTCGCGGAAAGTTTCAAACACAAAGAGATAGAACTCATTGCCGAAGAAAAAGTCCTTTACGATGGCTTTGTAGTGTGTATCCTTTGTAGCCTCCTCGATGATTTGCTGCTGTACCTGATAAGCAGTGCCATTTCCCATAGCGGCTTTCATTTTTTCGGTTACATCTTCCATACGCACCAAAAAAGAAGCCGTAAGCCCTTGATTGGGTAGCTCCTCTGCCTTTGTAGCCGCCATAAAGCCTTTTTCTAAGATGTTGTTTTCAGGCGTGCTGTGGCTTTGGATTAAATCATAAGCGCAGTGGTGATTGGTAAGCAATAAGCCTTCGCTCGAAATTGCCTCCGAAGTACAGAAATTAGAACCGGGGTTGCCATATCCTAAGCCAAAGATAGCATCTTTAAGGCTCGAATTATTGACGCTATAAATCTGTTCGGCAGAAAGTTTTAGCCCTTTCGCCTTCATGTCGACTTCATTGAGTTTGCCTAAAAGCATGGCAAGCCACATGCCTTCGTCTGCACGCAAGGGCGCGTAAGAAAGCAGGGTAAAGACTGCAAGTAGCAGTGCAAGACTTGTTTTTTTCATCTCTAAATTTGGTTTGTGAGTAATAGGTAGTCTATTGGGCGGCAAACTTACCAAATTCTACTCAAATTTCAATCGTGATGATGCAACTTTGTTGCATTAGGTAGAGAAAAGCCAGCAGAAAGCCCAATAAAAGGCAGAAAATAAAAAAAACGCCTCTTTAAGTGCGTTCTATCCCTTCAAAGCGGCAATGGTCTGACTTGGATTGGCAGAGGAAAAAACAAAACTTCCTGCCACTAAGACATCTGCCCCTGCCTGCACCAAAAGTGGTGCGTTGTGTGCATTCACGCCGCCATCAATTTCTATCAGCGTTTGAGTCTGGTGTTTGTTGATTAAAGCCTTCAACTTGCGCACTCTTTCGTAGGTGCGCTCGATAAATTTCTGCCCCCCAAAACCCGGATTGACCGACATCAGACAGACAACATCGATATCAGAGAGGACATCTTCTAAAAGCTCTACCGAAGTGTGTGGATTGATAGCCACTCCCGCTTTCGCGCCTAAGGCTTTAATTTGCTGTAAATTGCGGTGCAAATGAGGGCAGGCTTCGTAATGCACCGACACCACCTGCGCCCCCAATTCTATAAAAGCAGGGACATATTTTTCAGGCTCAACAATCATCAAATGCACGTCTAAGGGCTTTTGTGCCACCTTCGCTATCGCTTGCATGACGGGCAGCCCGAAGGATATATTGGGTACAAAAACGCCGTCCATGACATCTATATGCAGCCAATCGGCAGCACTTTGGTTGAGCATTTCTACATCACGCCCCAAATGAGCGAAGTCGGCAGCCAAAAGAGAAGGCGCAATCAGGGTAGGAGTTTGCATAGAAAGAGAGTAGGAAAACGAAAAACAAGATTGAGAAAGGCAAAGGTAGCGATTTTTTTAGGTTCGAAAAGTGCCTTTTCCCAACAAATGCTACCCCGAAAGCGCGTTTTTTTCTTACTTTTGTGGCGTTGTCGGGCGTTATTGCAACGGTCTGAACCCCCACCCTGCCCTCCCCCCATAGGGGAGGGTTCGAAAACCAAATCATTTTTTTCGCATAAATGCGAAAAAAATGATACGAAATTGAAGCCCCTCCCTTTTGGGGAGGGGTTTGGGGTGGGGTGCATTTAACACTTTGACGCAACTATGCCGCTTTGTCGCAAAAAATTGCCCTCTCCTTTCTAACTCCACTTTTGATGATGCCCAAACAAAAATTTTGTAGAGAATCGCTGGTTATCATGACCGAAATGGTCTTGCCCAACGACACCAACCCTTTGAACAACCTAATGGGCGGCAGGCTGCTGCACATGATGGACGTAGCAGGTGCGATTGCCGCACAGCGGCACTGCAATAGAGTCGTCGTTACGGCTTCGGTAGATAATGTATCCTTCGAGCATTGCATCAAAATTGGCAGTGTCGTTTCCATTCGCGCCTACGTAACACGTGCCTTCAATTCCTCGATGGAAGTTTATGTAGAAGTAATGGGCGAGGAAATCTTGGGAACAGGCTCTAAAACGGTAACCAACAAAGCCTATCTCACCTTTGTCGCCGTCGACCAAATTGGAAAACCCATTCCCGTACCTGATGCCATTGCCGAAACTGCCGAAGAAAAAGCACACTACGAAGGGGCTTTGCGCCGCCGCCAACTGCGCTTGGTCTTGGCAGGCAGAATGAAACCCGAAGAAGCTACCGAACTCAAATCTATTTTCTTTACAGAAAAAGCGTAGAGTTATCCGAAATGGCTTTCATTCGGTATCATTTTTTTTGATAAAAAACAAAAAATTGATTTGGTTTTCGAACCCTCCCCTATGGGGGGAGGGCAGGGTTGGGGGTTCAGTAGGTTTGTTCGAAACACAAAACCCTATTGCAGACCTTTTGACGCTATAAAGCATAAGATTATACTGCAAAATTTACTTTTAATTGTATCATTTAGAAAACTAAAGCCACAAGCAAAACCTTTTATTAGCAAGTGCAATATTTAAAAAATTAGTATATTTTTTTCATAAAAACAAACCACAAGTAAGCGACGGTACGGATTCAAACGCGCCCGACATTTTAAGTTTAAATAATTTAACCAAATTTTATTAAACTTCTATTAAAATTTTAGTTTCGCTTTTGGATAGAAAATGCTATTGATAGTCTAAAATTTCTGTCATTTTTTGCTGCACTTGCTTTTCTACCTCAATAGAAGCCTCTGCAATAAAAGAAACTAAGGTTTCGATTTGATTGAGTGAAAGCCCCGTTTCCGCGCTTGTTTCTATGTCGGAAAGGGTCTGATTGAATTGAGAAAGCCCTGTATAGGCGGTGCAGGATTTGAATTTATGCGCAAGCTGTCGCAATCCAGCCAAATCGCCATTTAGGAAACGTTGGTGCATTTGTTCGGGATATTCTTGCAAGTTTTTAGCTAAAATCATTAACATGGTCTGCACCATTTCCACTTGCCCATCTACGATTTCGTAGATTGTGGTGAGGTCTATCTGTTCTTGATACACTTTTTTAAGGGGTTTAGAAAGTAAATGTTTGATTTTTTGTGCCAAAGCAGTCGGCTCGAAGGGCTTGACCAGATACTCCAATCCCTGCTCTATTGCCCACTTTTGCCATTCCAAACTAAGGGCGGGCAGGATAAGTATGCCTTTCCCCTTTTCAAGACAAAGCTTCCAGCGTTCCAATTCGGAAAGCCTTGCGATACTTTTGGGACTAACGAAAAAAATCTTCGTTTTATTGTTAGAAAAAGCCGCTTCTACCTCGAAAGCCGTTGCTTCTGTGGGTATAACACGCTGCCAAGGAATATGGTTTTGGCTGCAAAAAGTCTGCAAAGCCCAACTTTCCGTAGGGTCTTCGGTATAGATAAGAGCCAGACAATCAAATCCTTGCGGCTCTGTTTCTTGTAGGGCAGGCTGCACCTGCACCTGTACCTCCACACAGACCTTTTCAAGCCCCACCTTACCTACAACGGTAGCGCGTGCCGCCGCCGCCCATTTTTGCATCATCCTAAATTCGGGAATACTCTCGATGTCTTGAAAATGAAGGTCTTGGAAGGTTTCGCTAAAAGGTAGGAAAGGCGACTGCTCCTGATTTTTCCCTGCATTTTCTATCCAAAGTGCAAAACCCGTTTTGTGAATTTTAATAGAAAGATATGTTTTTTGTAGCAAAAAGCGAACCCTTACCCATCTGACCAACATAAAAACCGCCTTTGCCAAAGCCAAGCTATCCACCTGCCAAAACGCAGGAAGAAGCGAAAGCGGCGGCAAATCTTTCTGTTTTATCTCTATTTTGCCCCCTTGTAAAAATTCGATGTGCCAAAAGGCTTTTTCTATTTCTTCTAAAAAAAGAGGCAAATTAAAAACTTTTTCACCCTCCTTTCTGCTATGTAGCGCGTAGTCCTCCAAAAGTTCGACGTGTTTGAGTGCGCTTTCGAGAGCCTCTTTTAGTCGCAATCCTTTTTCTTGTAGTGGCAGCAAAATAAGCTGTTGTAGGGCAGCCAAAGGCAGATGAAACCACTGCTGAATTTGTGCCTGAAATGCCTCTTGCTGACGGCGCAAAAGGTCTTGGTGTGTCTGTTCGAGCTGCTGATATTGGTGCTTTAAAGTTAGATAATCATTGCTTAGTTCTAATAAAGCGGCTTCATTCTTTTTTTTCTGCTTCAAAAAAAGTTCGTATTCCTGATTTTTATGATACAAAAAGACAAGCCACTTATCCTCCTTTCTTTCGAAAAAGACATCAAACCAGGTAGAAGAAACCTCGCCCTCTGCCTGTTGAGCAAGTGGAGGCGCAAGGGCAATTTTTTCGATAAAAAGCGTAGGCTGATTGCCTTCCAAAAAAAGCGGTTTGAATTTGGCAAGCGGCTTGAATAGCTCGAAGAGCGACACCTGCAAAGAAGCGGCTTGCGCCCTTTCCCTGCCTGCCTCCTCTGTGGGAAGAAGGGAAAAAAGGCTTTCACAACTTTGCACAACAAAGCCTTTTGCATCTAAAACTAAGACTTGCAAACGTTTATCGAGGGCTTGCTTTTTGAGCAAGTTTAAATCAAATTTTATATTAGAGTTTGAATCTTGCATAAAAAATAGCGAAAGGATAGATAGGGTATGGAAAGATACGAAAAAAAGCGCGTACCAACTAACTTTATAGGTATAAAATGGTTACTTTGCAAAGAATACCAACTGAAAACGCCTTTTTTAAAGGCAATTATTCCCTTTCCAACCATGAAAACAGTTATCATCACAGGCGGCACAGGCTTGGTAGGCACGCGCCTGACCGAAATGCTTTTGGCATCAAAGGCGTATAAGGTTGTGCATTTTAGCCGTAGCAGCAAAAAAACACACCCCTTAGTGGAAGTCTGCAAATGGGACGTAGAGCGCGGCGAAATAGATGAGCAAGCCTTTTTGGAAGCCGATTATCTCATTCATTTGGCGGGTGCAAATGTGGGCGATAAGGCTTGGATAGAAACACGTAAGCGCGAAATTTTGGATAGCCGCACCTATTCTACCCAACTTTTAGAAGAAAAAATACGCAAACTTTCACACCGTTTGAAAGCCTTTATTTCCACCTCTGCCATTGGATATTACGGCTACAAGTCGGGCGACCAGCCCAAAGATGAACAAGGGAGAGCAGGGGACGATTTTTTGGCACAAGTCTGTGTGGCTTGGGAAAAACCAGCCTTGCAGGTGAGAGAAGTGCGGACGGCTATCCTACGCATAGGCATTGTGCTTTCTGAAAAGGGCGGTGCTTTGGAAGCCATGCGCAAGCCTATTGCCCTTTATGCAGGGGCAGCATTGGGCAGTGGCAAACAGTGGGTTTCGTGGATTCACCTCGACGACCTATGCCGTTTCTTTATTTTTGCGATGGAAAATGAAAGTGTAAAGGGAATTTACAATGCGGTAGCTCCCAATCCTGTAACGAATGAGGAACTAACCAAAATCATAGCCAAGACGCTTCACAAGCCACTCTTTCTACCTGCCGTCCCCGAAGCCGCGCTTTATCTGCTTTTGGGCGAACAGGCGCAAATGCCTTTGAGCAATATCTATGCTTCGCATCTGAAAATGGCAGAAACAGGTTTTGAGTGGGAATATGAACAGGCACAGAAGGCAGTGCAGAATTTATTGGGCAAACGATAAAAGTCCAGACAGGTGTAGCGCGAAGCTCCAGCTTCGCAATAAAATCGGGATTAAACCCTATTTTTTGGGTCTGAAAACGCTTTTTTGTTTCAATTAAAAATTTAGGACAAGGCTGTGCCTTGTCCCTACATTTGTACCTAATTTTTAAAACCTAACCCAATAACACAACTTTGGAATAGGCTTAGAGGCGCGTATTTAGAGAAGCGAAAAGGTGAGCCAAAAAATAAGTTAAGCAATTAGCCAAAATTTTCGCCACTCTCGTCAGTGTAATCATTCCACACAAAAGAAACGACACGCCATTTCTTATCTACTAAGATGCACTGCAAACTGGCTCTACCATAGGTCTTGGGCAGGCTGCTATTTGGGTAGGCGATTGTGTAGTAGCTATAACGGTGCGCAATTTTGCCAAAAATTTCGGTCTTGTGGTCTTTTTCTGCTACGATAAAAGGTTGAAAATCGCGCTGCAAAGCCTGTGAGCGGTATATGGCAATAAAATTAGAAATGCTCATCAAAATAGGCGAAGTGCCATTGTTATTGATAAGACGCGCTTCGGGGGTAAGACATTCGAAGAAAGTTTCCCAATCTTGTTTGGGGTTTTGGCGAAAAGAGAGTACCTCATAAAATTTGGCGACCAGCGTGTCGAGGCTATTTTCGTGTTGTTCTTGTAGGCTACTTTCGGCATCTTGTCCGCTTTTAGAAGGCGTTTGGGCTACGGCTTGGTCTTTTTTCAACAAAGTGGAATCGGTCAGGAAAGTCATGGGCAGGGAAATTGAAGGGTGAGAGAAAGAAACGCTTTTGCCTATGCACAAGATACAACATTTTTCAGACTAAAAAAAATCGCGCCCGTACTTTTTCTATCCCAACGCCCACTTTACGCAAATTTGAAAGATACGCAACACAATTCTCAAAAAATTGCTATCTTTGCAGCCTTATTCTTTGATATTGTTTTTTTTACACTAAGTAAAAATGCTGCTATGTTGCTACAAAATTACCTCCTTCGCCTTTGGGAATACAATGAATGGGCAAATCAGACCTATCTAACTTGCTTGGTTCATCTTGAAGAAGCGGGTGTTGAGCTGCCGCCGCGCCTTGCCCTTCTCAATAGCCATGTGATATTGGCACAAAAGTTATGGCTTACACGCATCAAGGGCAATCCCGATTTGAGCATTGATATTTGGGAAAGCCTCCCTTTTAAGGCATTAAGTCCTATTTCGGCTCAAAATTTTGAGAATTGGAAGGCACACTTAGCCACTGCCGACGAAGCAGAATTGGAGCGAAAAGTGTCCTATCTCAATTTTGAGAAAAAACCATATATCAGCAGCGTTTTCGAAATTTGCATGCAGAATATCAACCATGCCAGCTACCATCGCGCCCAGTACGCACTTTTATTGCGTCAGCAAGGCATAAAGCCGCCCAATACCGACTTCATTACCCATGCACGCCTTATCAGCGGACAGCCCTTGTAGGCTTAGATTTAATAAAAAAAGACGCAACCTTTTCCTTTTTTTTTGCATCTTGCTTGTAAGATGGCTCTTTATTTTTGACCTCACCCTTACCTAAATTGCTACAAGATGAAAACGAACTACTTTTTTTTCGCACTCTTTTTTTTATTGATGCCCTTTCAGGCAGCAAAATCGCAGAATATCGCACAAGTAGGCTTTTCTTTGGCGGCAGGTTTGCCTCTCAACGATTTCAAGCGCGAATCGGAGGTAAATGTCAGCGGAGGGGTGAATGGCTATTTGCTTTTCCCGATTCTAAGTCAGCGTCTTGCCGAGCGCAACCTCAACCTTTCCTTAGGGCTTGATTTTGGATACCAAATTTATGGCATGGAGAGCTTTGATACGCAAGATTTTTACAACGGGAATTTCGTTACGGTAACAGAACGCACTACCAACAATATCGTACAGACTCACGCCCTATTGCGCCTTTCGCCAAAGGATAAGGGAGCGCGTTTGCAGCCCTATTTGGAAGCACTGGTAGGAGGAAAATATTTTTTCACGCGCACCGTTTGGGAAGAAGCAGGGGAAGTGTATGATTCGGTAGAAGACCATAGCGACTTTGCTTTTAGTTATGGCGGAGGCGGAGGAATCGGTATTCGCCTCTCATCTTGGGTTTATCTCGATTTGAGAGCCACTTACTTGCGCGGCGGCTTTGCCGACTACCTCACCGAAGGCTCTATCCTACCAGACCCCAACAACATCGATGCCGTTATCTATGATATAAAAAAATCGCGTACAGATATGTTGCTTCCACAGCTCGGCATCAATTTTAAAATTCAATAATAAAAACAGAAACTATTTTGTAAATATTCATTTTTTTGAGGCGTTGTTACAACGATAAAAGCCTTAAATGCACCCCACCCCAAACCCCGCTCCCACAGGGCGGGGCTTTTATTTGGTATCATTTTTTTGCATTTATGCAAAAATGATTTGATTTTCGAACCCTCCTCTATAGGGCAGTGATGTTAAGTTCTGTAAAAAAACTTGTTTTGTCAAATTAGAAACGAAATAAAATTGGGACTTAAACCCTAAGGCTCTTGAAGACCCTTAGGGTTTGGGGCATAGGACAAGGCAGTGCCTTGTCCCTACATTTGCATCTAATTTTTAGAATTTAACATCACTTATTTGCAACCCTACCCCAAATGGCTTTGTCTTTATGGGCAAACAACAACAACCCAAACCGACTTTTGTGGAAACAACGGCTTATCAGGAAAAAAATGCAGACATCATAGCCAAAGCCCAAGAAGGCGACCGTCGTGCGCAATACCAACTCTATCAAGACTATGCGTCAGCGATGTTCCACACCGCGCTGCGTCTTATGGGGCGCAACGAAGAAGCCGAAGAAGCCTTGCAAGATGCCTTTTTACAAGCCTTTCGCAAACTTGGCGAGTACCGTGGCGAAGCCGCCTTCGGTGCGTGGCTCAAAAGGATTGTGGTGCGCACTTGCCTCAATGCGCTACAAAAAAAACAGTGGGAATGGAGTCCCTTGCCCCCTGCGAGCTTGCAAATTGCGGAAGAGAGCGAAAAAGACCAAGACGCGCTAATTTTGCAGGTGCAAAAGGTGCAAAATGCCGTCCAGCAGTTGCCCGATGGCTTTCGCTTGGTGCTTTCGCTCTACCTTTTTGAAGGATACGACCATGAAGAAATTGCAGACATTCTACAAATTTCTGCTTCTACTTCTAAATCTCAATATAGCCGTGCTAAGAAAAAATTGAGAGAAATTCTGACGGTTCGTTGAAATTCAGCCCCTTCTTCTTCCCGAAAACACCTTTTAAACAGACTTTAAATCGCTTTTAAAAAATATGAAAACGCCAGATTCTAAACTCCCTTTGGAAAACCAACCGCCACAAAAGCCCGATTTGCTCGAACGCTTTGTGTTGGAAAACAGAACCGAATTTGATGGCACACACGCCCTACCCAATCTTTGGTCTAAAATAGAGCAAGAACTTGAAAAAGAGGCACTTGCAGAAAAAAATGACCCTACTAAAAATGTCAAAAGTGGGGCAGCCAGCAATATTACCTTTTCGCTGCGCCTTTTTATGAGCATGGCGGCTTCGGTTCTGATTTTGATAACGGCAGGCATTTGGTATCATTTTGATAAAGTAAATGAAAAAGAAATTGCCTTAGCAGAGCTTTCGCAAAAGGCAGAAAATTTGGACGCACAACTGCAAAAAATAGCCCCCGAATTGCTCGAAGCCGAATCTTTTTATCAATACCAAATCAAGAAGCAAACCCAAGCCTTTGTCCAGCTCGCAAGTAGGAAGGAAACGGCACAGCCCGAACTCAAAGCCGAAACCTTAGCAGAATTGGCACAATTAGATTCGGCTTATACTGATATGAAGGCTGAACTTTTGAAGGAACAAAACCCAAAAATTATCGAAGCCTTGTTAGAAAATTTGCGTATTAGAAAGCAGATTTTAGAACAAAGCATAGAAATTATAGAAACCATACAAGCAGATTACGAATCTATCCAACCGAAAGAAAAGGAGGAAAAAAGGGAAACAAGCCCTACACTTTCTCTTTAAAATCAAAAATCTTTTTTTAAAGTCATAAAAAATCTCATAATCTTATGAAAAATCGTATGCAAATTTTACCTACTCTCCTACTTTGCTTTCTCTTTCTAAGTGCTGCCTTTCAGAGTGCGGCTGCCCCTAAAATCGAGAAGGAAAAAACCATAAAAGCACACTACCAACTCAAAGCGGGGACGCTACTCGAACTTTCTAATAAGTTTGGGAAAGTCGAAATTCAGAATTGGGATAAAAACGAACTCGAAATCGTGGCACAGGTCATGGCTTGGGGCAAATCGGAAGCCGACGCACAAGCTAATTTAGACCGCATCACCATCTCACACAAGCGCGAGGGCGATAAAATCATCTGTCAAACCCAAATAGAAGAAAAGGCAAAGCGCGGAATTATTTTTGACAACAGCGGTTTTGAAGTCAATTATTTAATTAAAGCACCCGCCTCACTTATTTTGAATATTCAAAATCGTTTTGGCAATGTTTTTATACAAAAAAACAATCAAAATAGTACCGTAGAAGTGGCACATGGCAATTTTACCGCTACCGAACTCTTGGGCTTGTGCAATGTCATCGAGGTAAAACATGGCAACGCTTCTATCGGCGAAATGAAGGGCGGCAAACTGACCTTAGCACATGGAAACGGCAATGTGCAGCGCGGAGGCACGCTTACGGTTAATAACCGACATGGCAATTTTGAAAGCAATGAGGTTCAAAAATTAGAACTTTATGCAGGGCATGGCAACGTGCGTTTGGGTGCAGTAGGCTCTTTTGAAGGTGAAATCAAGTTTGGAAATTTTAATATTAAAAGGCTTAGTAATGGCATTATCCTCGATAGCAGCCATGGCAACTGCCAAATCGAGGAAGTTGTGGCAGGTTTTGAAAACATCAAAGTCCTTAATAGATTTGGCTCTGTAACCCTTTCCTTTCAAGCAGGTGCAGGGTATCAGTACGAAACACAAAGCGATTTTGGCAATATCAGCAACAAAAGTCCGCAAAATCAAATCATCGAAAACATCACAAAAGACAACCGCCAAAGCATCAAAGGCGAAGTAAAAGGCAAAGGCAGAGGCGTTGTCTTTATTCAAACCCAACATGGGAATGTGCGGATAAAATAAAAAAACAAAACTTTCTGGCTATTTTTGAGCAAGCACCCTCGCGCGAAGAATAAGTTTCTTATTTTTTGGGCGAGGGTTTAATGTTTGAAATCGGCTTTTCACTAACTCAAAAGGGCGATTCGCTAAATTCACCGCTAAGTCTGCCCAAAAAAGCACGTATTTTGAGCAGGTAGCCCTAAAATCGGACTTCTGCACCCAAAGGCAGGTTCTTTTTCCAAAAACACAAATTTTATCAAACTTTCAATTTTTATTTTTATTCTGATGAAAAAAATAGCAAATCTTATCGGTACTTTTCTCTTATTCGCCTTTGCAAGCCAAACCGCATGGGCGCAAAATCCGCAGGGAGTTCTTGACTATTTCAAAATTTTGCACCAAGATTATACCGAATTGAGTATGGTGGCAGCCTCCTCTGGCGGCTTTGTGATGCAAACAAGTGATGGCAATTTTTATCCAATCTTATTAGATTCCAAAAATGGTTATATGCAATATACCATAGAAGGCGAAGCCAGCACTACCAAAACGGTAGTTTTGTATAGAAAGGCAAACAAAGATGCCGTCATTGGCGTAACGGAGGAATTGCGCGTAGATGGTAGATTGGTTAATTATACGACACAATTTTATCGCTATCAAAATGGTGCTATGCAAGATATTACGGCACAGGTGCTGCCACGCCTCACACCTGCCGACTTTCTCAAATCTTCGGCAGATGCAAGCCGTCTTAGCGGTTTGGTTGATGCCTTGCAGGTTTGTATTGCGCTGCCGCGCTATGGCACAGTGGCAAAAAGCAACGTAGAGCCTACCGATTCGCAGGCGCAGTGGCAGCAAAATAAAAACAAGTTTTATTCTAATATAGAAATTCTTTGGGATAAAACACTGGGGAAATTTAAAATTGGCGCAAAGCAATAACTTTCTGAAACACAACTAAATTGAGAAACATGGCAAAAAAAATCTTTGTGATTGTGATGCTCGCCGTATTTTTAGCACTGTTTGGTTTTGCTCATTCTTGGTTGGGAAGCAGCCTCGAAGACCAAAAGCGATTAGAGGAAATAGGCGTAGCCTTAGATGCAGAGCTTGTCGAAATCGCGCAAAGCAGGTCTAACAAATCGACTACTTACGCACCCGTAGTGGCTTATCAGGTCGAGGGCAAATCCTACCGTTTAGCCTCCTCTCTTTTCACTAACGACGAAGCCCCTTTCCCTGCCAACATAGGGGAAAAGATGCCAATTAAATACAACCCTCAAAATCCCGAAGAGGCGACTTTTGTAGGTGAGTATGGCGCGTACTTGCACAATTCGACAGAGATAATGCTTCTTGTCGTCAAAGTGATGATGGGAATTGTTGTATTTATTTTTCTTTTCTTTATTTTTAAATTTATTCGTACCATTCTTTTCTAAATCTTAATATTTCTATGAAGCCTTACCAAAAAAATCTTCTTTTCTTTTTCGCTTTTTTCTTCGCCTGCCTTAGCTCCCTGCCGCTTCTTTCGGCTGCTCCCGACGGCGATTCTATCAAAGATGGCGTTTATATCTGGACAAACAAAGACACAGGGCAGCGCATGGGTATCACCGTCAAGACGGTAGGCGGTAGCCAAACTTATAGTTTCATGACGGAAGTCTATGGCGCAGACAACTGGTCGCCGATGGTGCGCAAGCCCGAACTCGATGGCGAAGGCTATGTGGTCATTACGGTAGAATCAGAACGATTGATAGAAATGTTCACTTTTTATATCAAACACCCACAGGAAAAAGCCGATGAAATTCAGGTTTCTATTTATACCGATAGAAATACCTACCTGCCTTTTAAAAGACAAAATTAGACTCGTTGTGTTTTCTGATTGATGTAGCCAAAACGCCTTTTGCATTGTTGCAAAGGCGTTTTTTTGTTTTTAGTACGATTTTTTTCTGATAGAAAGCGGCTTATTTGACAACCGTATGGATTCCGCCACTATGAGCAGGGTAGTTGCCTGCAAAATCAAGTACAACCTGACTGGTTACAAATCCTGTATCTGAAATAAGATTTAGGTAATCTGCCTGACTTTTATAGACGGTCATGCCCACTACGATATTAGAATTGGTGGCAGAAACCCATTGATATTCAGCCACACGCTCTGGACGCTGCGCTAAGGCTGCCAAAAAAGCATCTCTTTTTGTTTCGTAATCGCTTTTATTAAAGTTGCTATAAATAGATAAATCTCTGACGGCAATTTCGAGTATCTGCCCACTGCTTGCCAACTTGCTGGCATCTACCTCTGTGCCTGCCTCCAAAGGCTTCAAGACAGTAAAGACAAGCGGGTCGAAGGTGCTAAAAAAAGCGGCGGCTTCGGGCGAATTTCCAATCGCATTTCCGATAGCATTGTAGGTATTCAAATCTTCGTATTGCGTCATTCCTACAAATACTTGATTTTCATTCAAATCAATATTAGCATCATAGGGAAAAAACATGGCATACTCGCGGTCGTTTGAAGTGCCATTTTGTGCGGTGAGCAAATTGATAAAGTTAGCTCTTGCCGTTAGGAAATTGCTTTCCTGCCCTACTTTGACCTTGCGAATGGCAAGCTCTAATACGTCGTCTGTTTTGTTGGGCGCAGCCGCTTCTTCTTTTTTGCAAGCCGAAAAAACGACAAGTGCTAACAAGAAAAAAGCCAAAAGGGAGAAAGATGTTCTTTTCATTACGTTTGAGATATAAATTTTGGGTTATGATTTATTCACAAAGGTAGAAAAGGGGGTTGTGGCAAAGTTACCCTTTTGAAAAAGAAGTTACCAATTTGATAATCGCCAATTCTCTCTTATTTTGATAGACGCGGAGCGTTGCTACAATAGATTTTATATTTTTTCACTTTTTTTGTAATAAAACAATAGGTACTAATCCCAATAAAATAATAAGCAGCGAAGGCACAGCCGCCTCTGCCACAAATTCTTGGTCGGCTAATTCATAGGCTTTCGTTGCCAAAGTATCGAAGTTGAAAGGTCTTAGAATCAGCGTAAGTGGCAATTCTTTCATTACATCTATGGCAACCAAAATAAGGGCAGTCCGCAGGGCAGGTTGTAATTGTGGCAAAATGACGCGCCCCAACGTATAAAGCGAATTTTTACCCAAAAGCCGCGCCGCCTCCTGTGTGTGCGGATTGATTTTTTCGAAGCCACTTTCTACCGACTGATAAGCAACGGCTAAAAAGCGAATAAGGTAGGCTAAAAGTAGCGAGAGAATTGTACCCGAAAACACAAAGCCAATGCTAATGCCCTGTGTTGCTAAAAAAATCTTGATGCCCTTGTCGAAAGCCAAAAACATTGCCAGCACACCGATAGCAATAACAGCACCGGGGACTGCATAGCCCAAATTCGCCAAACGGTTGAGCCAAATCAGGGAGCGTCCCCAAAAAAGTCCTTCTTTTTTGCCACTACTTCCCAATCGCTGACTGTAAGTGAGTAGCAAACTCACCAGCACCGTAAGCAGACTTGCCCCCAGACAAAGCAAGACGCTATTGCGCATCAGCACCCAAAACGCATCTGTCCATATTTGCGCAAAAGAATGAAAAAACCAAACGGCAATTTGCACAAAAGGCAAGAGGAAACCTAAAAAAAAAGGCAGCCCACAGGCAAGATATGCCAATAGCGTTTCGCCCCAATTCAACTTTTTGCGCAAAAGCGGCACACTCCTTTGGTCTGAAACCTTGACCTGACCGCGCTGGTAGCGTTCGAAGAGGATAAACAAACCCACAAAGAGCATCAGACAAGCCGCCAAGCGAATCGCTGCCGTAACGTCACCAAATTTTGCCCAAGCACCAAAAATACCCGTAGTGAAAGTATTGACTCCAAAATATTTATACGTGCCATATTCATTCAAGACCTCCATTCCTACCAAAAAAAGCCCCCCCACTAAGGCAGGACGCGCCAAAGGAAGGGCGACCTGAAAAAAGGTTTGGTAGCGGTTTTTGCCCAAAAGCCAAGCCGCCTCCAAAGCCTGTGCCGACTGCTTTTCGAAAACCGCCTTGCTGATACCAAAAAGATAAGGATAGAGTGCCAAAGACATCATCAATGCCGCCCCCTGCCAAGAGAGAATCCCCGTATCGAGGAAGTTGCCGCCATTGAGTTGGCGTAGAAAAATGCCGATACTGCCCGTATAAGATAAAGTAGCCGAATAGGTATAAGACAAAATATAGGCGGGAATGGACAAAGGCAGCAACAATGCCCACGAAAAAAAACGCCGCCCCCAAAAATCCGTCGTCGCGACAAGCCACGCCGAGGGAACTCCCCATAGGAGCGTGAGCGAAAGTACGCTCCCAAGCTGCACAAGCGAGCCTTGTAGGTAAAGTCCTAATAAATTTTCGGTGATATGCTGCCACGCCTTACTCTCTTCTGCAAAAAGGTGAAAAAGCAAGTAGAGTATCGGCAGAAGCAGGATAAAAAGACAGAGAAATGCAGTTTTTTGCCAAATGTTCATAGATAGGGAGTCATAAATGGATTTGGGCAAAGGCGATACAGCAAACCCTAAGCCTCTTGAAGACGCTTAGGGTTTTGCCTTAACCAATCGTTCTTTTGGTAAAGAATTTAAGCCTAATAATTTCTCTTTCACTTAGATAACGCCACTGCCCACGCGAAAGCGTTTCTTTGGTCAGACCTGCATAAACGGTTCGGTCTAATTTTTCTACTTCATAGCTCAAATGCGAAAACATGCGGCGCACAATGCGGTTTTTACCGCTGTGCAGTTCTACGCCTATCGTCTTTCTATCGGGCGTTAGAATGGCGATACCGTCAGGTTTGATAAAACCATCTTCGAGGGTAATGCCCTCGACCAACTTCTGAAAATCGGTATCCACAAAGGGCTTATCTAATTCTACTCGATAAATCTTCTGAACGCCATAAGAAGGGTGCGAAAGTTTTTTCGCCATCTCTCCGTCATTGGTGAGCAAAAGCAAGCCTGTGGTATTTCTATCCAATCGCCCTACGGGATAGATGCGCTCTAAACAGGCTTCACGCACCAAATCCATGACGGTAGGTCTGCCCTGTGGGTCTTGGGTAGTGGTCAGGGTATCTTTGGGCTTATTGAGCAAAATATAGACGTTGCGCTCTTTTCGCAATACTTTATCGCGATATTGTACCACATCTTTTTGCGAAACTTTGTAGCCCAACTCGGTTACGACATTGCCATTGATGCTAATTGCACCTTTGGCAATGAGTTTGTCGGCTTCGCGTCTTGAACAAAGTCCAGAGTTGGCGATATAGCGGTTGAGGCGTATAAAATGCGTGTCCTCTTCGGTTTGCACGCCTTTGGTGCGTCCGCTTTTCGTATTTCGGCTCTCTTTGGCAAAGTTCCTACGCTTAGGATTTTCGTCTTGGTTTCTGTTTCTTTCGCCTCTCTCTGTTTGCTTCCTTTCAGAAAAGCGCGTAGTTTTTCTAAAATCAGAGCCTTTTGTTGTCTTTTTGTCAGCCTCAAAATCAGATTCAGCACCCGATTTAGGCTTAAAATTAGACCTTTGAGCCGCCTTGGGGTTTGTTTTTGCCTTCAAACGCAAGGCATCTCTTTGGGACAATTCTCCCTCCTGCTGCCTGCTCCCCTTCTCGCGCCTATCCGTAAAACGGTCGACAGGGCGGTCGGTGGGGTGAAAGTTCTTTCGGTCGTTTTTTCCAAAATCCTTATCAGACTTCTCGCCGTTTCGGTCGGCATGCTTGGGGTTCGTATTTTTCTGGAAAGCCGCTTTTCTCTGTGTGGGTGCGTCTGTTCTTCGTCGTTTTTCGGTTGGCTCAAACTTGCTGTCGAGCTTTCCTTCGCGCTTAGGCTTATCAAAGCGCGTATCTCTGTTGGTGTCTTTGTTCGAAGGGCGTGCTTCTCTTTTGGGGTTGGCTTCGTTTTTAGACAGGTTTTGCTCTCTTTTGGCAAAAGGTTTCGCTTGGGCGTTTCTTTTTTCCGAAGGCGTGTCTTTTTTAAAATTCGAATTTCTATTTTTCATTTCTTTGGGTCTGAAGGCGATGGGTCTGAAAGGTACAAAGTGGGAAAGGCGGGTTTAGAAAAGGGCGACATCGTCAGGCGCATCTTCTTGGGGTGATTCTTTCTTTAAAATCTCCTTTAAAGAGCCTTCTTTGAGCGTGCCTTCTTTGGTACGCAGGCGGAAGGCAGGCAGGCTCTCCAAAGCGTCTGCTTCCTGCTCTTGGCTCAATACCTCTTCGGGAATGGGCAAATCTTTGAGCGTATGGATACCGAAATAGCGCATAAACTTGCTGGAAGTGGCGTATAAGGTAGGACGACCAGCTGTCGTATCCTTGCCCTTGATGACAATTAGCTCATTTTCTAATAGCTTCTGAATGGCATAATCGGCACTGCTGCCCCTGATTTCTTCTATCTTTTGTTTGGTAATGGGCTGTTTGTAGGCAATCAAAGCTAAGGTTTCCAAAGCCGATTTAGAGAGTTTGCGCTTGGTGCGTTGTGCCAATAAATGGTGAAGTAGTGGCTCATGCTGGGGTTTGGTCAGAAATTGATACCCACCTGCTACGGCGCAAATCTCCATGCCGCTATTCATTTGGCGATAGCGCAAAATCAAGGCTTCGAGATGCGCTTCCAAAGTGGGTAGGCTAAGGTCGGGCGAAATTCCTTGAAAGGCAGCAAGGGCAGAGGGGGCGGCTTGGGCTTGGTTTGAATCTTGGGCAGGCTCTTGTATAGACTCTTGCTCAAAATGACTTGGCTCTGCCTGCTGCTCCACTTGGTAGTAAGATTGCAAAATACGCTGCATTTCCTCTAATTTGAGGGGCAGATGGGCGCAAAAAATCAGTGCCTCTATTTGCCCTAAGAGTATCGGACTAATAGAAGTAGGCTGAAAAGTTGAGTCAGGCGTTGGCTCTTGTCTAAGATGCAGGTCGGATTGCTCCATCTCTTCTGCTCCCATAAAGGCAGGGTTTTGATAGTGATTTGCAAGGGCGCGGCTTACCTTTTGGCAAAACAAGCCACAGGCGAATTTGCCCTTTACAAAAGAATTGGCAAAGGTAGGCTTTTTACAAGAATTTTCCAAAAAACAAAACTTTTGAGTTGCATTTCTTCGCCTTTGTAACTTTTGTTACACAAAAAATCGCCTTTTATGCCTTCCTTGCCTTCTCTTAGGCTTTATTTTTAAATCTGCCCACCAAAAACGCTCTTATGAAAATCAGACCCAACACTTGGCGCATCTTTTGGCTACTTTCCTGCCTGCTATTTTTTACGACAACAGAAAAAGCGGCGGCGCAAGATGCTGCACTTTCCCACAAAAAGCACAAAATTATCCTACAATTTACACAATCGGATAGCTTGGCGCAAAAAGGCTTGCTCAAAAATCTCAACAACCTAACCCAAGCCCTACCGAAGGCACAAATTCGCCTCGTCTTTCATGGGCGCGGTGTAGATGCCCTCTTGATAGATAAAGGCTTGTTTATCAAAGAGTTAGAACTTTTACAACAACAAAAAAAGGTAGAAATGGTAGTCTGTGAAAATACCCTTCGCGAGCGCAAAATAGAAAAAAGCGAACTGGCAACCTTTTCTATGTTCGTAAAGGCAGGCATTGCCGAAATTGTCCTTAAACAAGAAAAAGGCTGGAAATATGTCAAGTTGGGACAGTAAGCAAAGTTGGAAGAGTCTGCTATTTTATACGTTTCGTTAGTCTTTTGTATAGGTAAAACCATATAGTAGGGTGATACCAAAGGTTTCCCTTCTCTTGACTGCTACGGTCTTGCGTTTGGATTTCATCTTTCAATAAGTTAGAAATCGCTTGTTTCATTAAGATAATGCCCTCTCCTATTTGAAGATAGGGATAGGTTGCAAAGTTATCTTTTGAGGTGGGATTTATCCTACTCTGGAGCAAAACCTTTCCTGTATCTATTCCGCTATCTACAAAATGAACCGTAACTCCACAATTTTGCGCATCTTGGCAAACCATAGCCCAATATCCTCCATGCACTCCTCTGTATTGAGGTGTTATGCCTGTGTGTATATTTAAAAAGAGAGCGTCAATACTATTTAATACTTCTTTTGATATAATTCTTGTTCCATTTACAATTACAATGTCGGGACTCTCTGCCTTTAAATAGGCTATGCAAGAATTGGAATTGACAGACTCTACCTTTTTTATAATCTGAGAAGGAATGGCTTGTTTATTAAGATTGTAGTTTAATTCTATTAAATTTATTCTTTTTTTAGATGTATATTCTAATGTTTTTTGAACAAAAATTTGAAAAAAAATCTGACCAAGCACCTTTACATAGCCAAGTTTTTTAGTTCTATTTTTTAGCAATTTTTTTTTACTTATTTTGTCCTCCACTACTACTCCTGCAATAGAAAAGTCTTCTTTTAGTGCGTTGTAAAGGTAGGTTGAAAATCGCCCTCCTTCAGTGAGCATAATAATTTTTTTGTCCATTATTTATTTGTTTTTGTGTTTTGTAAAAAGATAGCTAACTCATTCATGGTAATACTTTCAAAATCATATTTTGTTTTTAGTGTTTGATAATGCATAAGTATTTTATCTAAAAAACTAAAATTTCTCTCTATATTTATCCCAAAATTATGTGGATGCCACCACAAATGATATATCTTGCCTTGTTGAGCGGCATAAGTCATACTTTTTAAGATTCGCCTCAATCGTGCTTGCTCAAAGAATTTTAGTTTTGAAGAGTAAGGGCGCAGAAATCTGCTTGATGGAATATCAAAGGGTAAATCCTGCCTGACGATATCTGCTATCGAATAGCAATTATGACCTGAAATATTGACGTAAGAATCTAACAGCCTGAAAGCTCTTCTTATTAAATTTTCCTCCTGCTGGTTGGCTGCGCTATGAAACCAGACTCGCTCATTTCCTCTATAAGAAGTAATACCCAAATTTTTGATAACCTCTATATACTCACTATTAAACTGATTTCTTGGAAAAACTAAACTTTTAATATCTATACCTTTGTGCCTCGCTATCTCAATTGCAGCTAATATATCCTCTTTAAAGTTTTCCTTAGTTTGCCCCGCTTCAAGACAATAGTAATGAGAAAAAGTGTGAGTCGCAATCTCCTGATTGGGGTATTTTCGGATATGTTCAACTAATTCAGAAGCAAAATGATATTTGTCTTCTGCCTCTTTTAGTAATTCAAAATGTTCGTTGTAAGGCGATAGTTGTGCGTTTCTATAGTTGGGTTTGCTTTGCGGGCAGAATAACAACAGTTCTTCTTTTGAAGAAGCAAATAAAAAACCTACGGTAGCAAAAGTCGCTTTTATGTTGTATTTTTCAAAATACGCAAGCATTTTAGGGAGTGCTTCCCAAACTCCCAAAAGATTCTCCCCATAGTCCTCTACTGTGCGCTTATCTCGTACTCCCCACATGAGTTCAAAGTCTAATGAAATTACAAATTTTCCTCTTTTATTCATATTGTTTAATGTAAAGATAAAATTTTATCAAGTGATAAGAACGCGGCATTTGACTATTTGAAACACCGCCTACAAATATAGGAAATAAAAACA
The DNA here is from genome assembly GCF_000422585.1 of Hugenholtzia roseola DSM 9546. Lineage (NCBI taxonomy): Bacteria > Pseudomonadati > Bacteroidota > Cytophagia > Cytophagales > Bernardetiaceae > Hugenholtzia > Hugenholtzia roseola. The sequence goes on along the minus strand of NZ_KE383887.1, from coordinate 33,936 downwards.
AAAGCACTGCAAAACGCTCTTAACCTGTAAACTTTTAGCGTTAAATTTGGTACTATTGTAATGGCATGCAGAGTTATTTTTTACATATAGTTAATTTTTTAAAAAAACTCATTTACAAATAATTTTATTAAAATTAAAACTATAAATTCAAAATATTTACAAACAAAAGAAATACTACTTTATTTGCAATGCGTCAATTCCCAAACCAAGACCTGCCGCCAATAGAATAAAAGTAAGCACACCCAAAAGGTAAGCCAAAAAGCCTTTCAATTAGTTTCGCCATTTTTGGCTATTTGAGGCTGATTTTGTCTTTGATTTTTTCGATAGCACTGCAAATAATGGCAATATCGGCAGGATAGCGCAAAGCATCTTGGGCAATCAATTCGCGCATCTGCCCTACTTCATATTCCACTACGCCTCGTGCCTTATTTTTAGGATAGGCTTCTATGGCTAAAAAACAGTAGTTGAGCGCGTTTCCTTCTAAGGGGCTATAACGCAAAACGGCAGTTTTCAAAAATTTAGATGCCTGGTAGCCCGTCTGTACCAATAATTCGCGCTTGGCGGCTTCAAGTGGCGTTGCATCTTGTGCCAAAATACAACCCTGTGGAAGCTCGACTTGTCCCGCCACATCTGCTTGTAAAAAAACGACTTTTTGTGCAGGCGTAAGGGCAAAAACACTTACCCTATCGGCAGGACGCAAGCAAGAAGGGTATAAATAACTCGATTCGGTTTCCGCAATCAATTCGGAAGGCAGAGGTGGGGTTAGGGTCATTTTGGCATTTTTTCGAGAAAGCAAATAAGATATTGGGGCAACACAATCTGGTAGCCTTTTTTAGGCGGCAGGCTTGCCCTTGTTGTTCGGTTGGGTATGGAGAAGCACTCAAATATAAGTCCTTTTTTGAGAAATAAGTTTCAAAACCTGACAAAAAGGCGGTAAAAAACGCTTTTCGGCTTGTTTTCTACAAAAAAGCCGCCCCCAAGTTGCTAAGATAAGATAGCTTTTCGTTTTCTATTGCACCTCCGCGCTACAAATCGCCACTCCCGAAGAAGTGCCTATGCGCTCTGCCCCTGCCTGCAAAAACGCCCGCGCCTGTGCAGCCGTCTTGATGCCACCAGCAGCTTTGATGCCTATTTTTCCTTTTATGATTTGATTTAAAAAAGCAACATCTTCTATCTTTGCGCCCAAAGGATTTTGCAGACAGTCCTGCGGTTGGAAACCAACTTGGGCAAAGCCCGTTGAGGTTTTGATAAAATCCGCCCCTGCCTCCATGCAAATTTGCGCTGCCAAACTTAGCTCCTCACGATTGAGATACGCCGTTTCTACAATCACTTTCAAGATTTTTTCTGCCTGATGCGCCCTTTCTGCCAAACGCGTAATTTCTACCTTTGCCCACTGCGGCTGCGGAATTTTAAAGGCAGTTAGGCTCATGACCATATCTATTTCGTCCGCGCCATCTGATAAGGCTATCTCCAATTCTTTCAATTTTGCCTCCGTTCTTTGAAAACCCAAAGGAAAGCCAACTACCGTAACGAGCTTTGTATCAAGCCCTTGTAGTTCGCGTTTGGCTTTTTTTACCCAAAAAGGCGACAGACAGATGCCCCCAAAAGCATATTTTTTTGCCTCCGCTATCAAATTTTCTAAGTCTTTTTCCGAAAAAAGCGGCGAAAGATTGGTCTGCTCTATAAAAGGCGCGAGTTTTTCAAAATCTTGATGTTGCATATTTTGATATTTTATATTTCCGAAATTTCTATTTTTTGAGTTAAATCAATTTGATAGGATTCGTGTAAAAAAGCCTTTGTGCCGAAACCCTCTTTCCAACGTAGCAAATTTAAGTTTGTTTTCCCACTTGGTCGTACTTGGCTGATGCCAAAACTGAAAAAAAATGGCACTTGGTCGCCTTTTCTGATGTCCCAAAGAAGTGGATTTTGCAAAATCTGGTCAAAGAGAAAATCTAAGGCAAAAGCCTTGCGCCCTACGCTATTGCTGGCGATATACTGCGCATGAAGGCAAGTGCGCGTTTGGAAAAATAGCACCCCTGCCACAATTTTTTTTTCTTTTTCTACCAAAAAAAGCGACATATTTTTCGGAAAAAGCTGCATCAGACCCAAAATTTCGGTAAAACTATGAGTAGGCTCTTTCCCATGCCGCTCGGCTAAGTTTTGATGTAAGATTTCCCAAAAAATTCTAATTTTTTCTACTTCTTCAAAGGAAGGCGGCTTTTGGGAAGCAAGCACAATTTTTTGAATAACAAGCGCGTTTTTTTGGGCTTTTTTCAAATTTCTTTTCTTCTGTGAATCGTATCGCAATTCCTTTGTCCAATCTAAAACAGCGGAAGTTTCTATGCGAACTAATTTTGCACCCAAAGCAAAGATGATACGGCGAACTGCCTGATTTTCAAAATTATTTTGGTAGTCGGGCAAGGCATGATAGAGCAGGGTTTGTATTTTTTGGGCTTGTAAAAAGCGCAAAATCAGCACCCAAATTTTTGCCATTTCTTCATATCGCAAAGTGGGCAAGGCGAGCAATCCTGCAAAGGAAAGCCCTTGGTAGGAAATAGCCGTTTTTGCTACAATCGGTTTGACTTTGTCTTTCTCCTGTCTTTTTTCTGACAAATTTTCCGAAGTAAGATTAAGCGGCAAAAGCGCGACAAGCGTATTTTTTTTCCAAACCATCATCGAAATTTCTTCAAACCTGCCCGCTTGGTGCGCCTGATAGGTACGCGAAAAAAAGAAGTGGGCATAAGGCAATTTTTCCAAAAAGCTATCCCAATAGTGGCTTTTTTCAGGGGTGAAGATTTCTAAGCGATAAGGCGTTTTTTCGAGTTCGCTCATGGTTTTTGGCGAGTTTGTCCTACGTTTTGGGGCATTTCACATCAAAATTGCCCTACTTCTATTATCTTTGTCGCTACAAATTTAGTTTTTTGCCACCAAAAAAGGCGCGTTTGTGCTGCGGCATTTCATTTCTCATCTCAATTTCACACCATTATGCGCATTGCAGTTATCGGTACAGGTTATGTAGGTTTGGTTACGGGAGTTTGCTTTGCAGAAAAAGGCAATCAGGTCATTTGTGTAGATATAGACCAAGCCAAACTTGCACGCCTTCGCAAGGGCGAATGTCCTATCTATGAACCTGATTTAGACACACTCCTTGAAAAGAATATCGCCGCAGGGCGGCTGCATTTCACTGACCAGTTGGCAGAGGCAGTAGCCGCTTCTACGCTCATTTTTTTAGCCCTCCCCACGCCACCGGGAGGCGATGGCGCAGCCGACCTTTCCTTTGTCTTGGGGGTTTCGAAGGAAATAGGCAAGATTTTGAACCAGTTGGACAATCCAGAAATGAAGGTCATTGTGGATAAAAGCACCGTTCCTGTGGGTACTGCCGATAAAGTTCGCGCCTTGATAGCAGCCGAAACGCAAGCCCCTTTTGCGGTTATCTCGAACCCCGAATTTTTGCGCGAGGGCTTTGCCGTAGAAGATTTTATGAAGCCTGATAGGGTAGTGGTAGGCACAGATTCGGCGCAGGCGCGAAAGCTGATGTATGATTTATACGCGCCTTATTGCCAAAATCCGCAGGGGCAAATTCTTTTCATGGACGAGCGTTCTGCCGAAATGACGAAGTACGCCGCCAATTCCTACTTAGCCATGCGCATTTCTTTTATGAATGAAATTGCGAATCTTTGTGAAAAATTAGATGCCAATGTAGATGCCGTAAAAGTTGGTATCGGTTCGGATACACGTATCGGCAGTAAGTTTCTCAATGCAGGTATCGGCTATGGGGGCAGTTGTTTTCCCAAAGACGTGCAGGCTTTGGCACAAACGGCACAAGAGCAGGGCTATGATTTTAAAATCCTCAAAAGCGTCATGCAGGTAAATGCGGCACAGCGGCTATTTTTTGTAGAAAAGATAAAATCTTACTTCCAAAATCAATTAGCAGGCAAAACGATTGCCGTTTGGGGCTTGGCTTTCAAACCCAATACAGACGACATCAGAGAAGCCCCTGCCCTCGACATCTTGAAAGCTTTACTGGAAATGGGCGTAAAAGTCCGCACTCACGACCCCGAAGCCATGCCCGCCATCGAGCGCATCTTCGGTAAGTCGATTGTTTTTTGTCAAGACCCCTATCAAGCCCTCGAAAATGCAGACGCCTTGGCAATCCTAACCGAATGGAAAGTCTTTCAAGAAGCCGACCTAAACCGCATGGCAAGTCTTTTGAAAGCAAAGGTAATCTTTGATGGTAGGAATATCTACGATTTGGCGCAAATGCAGGCACAGGACTGGCATTACGAAAGCATGGGTAGGCAGAAGGTTGTTCCCCTTTTGCGTCCGCAGGCTTAAACCAAAACTAATAAACTTTGAAAACTAACAGTTTTCAAAAAACTGTTAGTTTTTAAAGTTTGTGCGCCCTGCTCTCTCTAAGCGTGCCAAAGTTTTTCCTATTTGGGCAACGCTATTTTTTTCTTTTGTTAAAAATCGCTATTTTGTCGCTTCTTTTCCTATTTTGCCTCCTTTCGAAGATTTCTATGCGTTCTTCTTTTGTAGTAGTTACGGGTTTGTTTCAGACTCAAAATAATTGGCTTTCGTCTGTTTTGGCGCATTGCCCTGAATTAGATTTACAGGCGTTGGATTGGGAAACGTTCCTACCTACGCCGTTGGAATTTCCATTCCAAAACACAACCCATCAGCCGCTACAACTGAAAAGCGAGGCTTTTTTAAAATCGTTGCCGCACCCTCCTTCGCCTGCCAAACCTGCCAGCAGTTGGCGCAATTTTTACACCCAACTCAAAGCGGGTTATGAGTCTTATTTTTTGAAGAAGAAAAAGCCACAAATCCTGCCCCTTCTCTTCGAGCCACGCACGCTTTTGTTGTTGGAGTGGTTAGATGCCGAATTTGATATCGAGGTCGTGATTTTGATACAACACCCTCTATTTTACCTAAGCCGCAAGGAAGAGATGCCCGATTTCAACAATTTTGGCAATCAGCCAGCCCTTGTGGAGCATTTTTTTCCACTACAAGCCAAACGCATAGAAAAACTGATGCACGCCCAACTGCCCGACTTCAAAAAGAAAACCGCCTATTGGCAAATCATGGCAGATATTATTCGCCACTACCAACGCCATTATCCGCATTGGTGCTTTTGGCGATACGAAGATTGGCTCAAACAGCCACTTATGCGCACGCAGGAATTTAGCGACCTTCTCGAACTTAGCTGGTCGCAAAATCAGCAGGAAGCAGCCCTTCAAAAAGAGCAACCCCTTTACCTTGTCGAGTCGCAATTTAAAGCCCTACCCTTCGAGCAAGCCTCTTACATAGAAAAACAGTTAGCCGAAAGTATCGCCTATTTCTATCCCAAAGGCAAGATTTTGGGGTGATGGTCTGATGGGGGGACACAAGTTTGATGACGTTATGACCCTGAAAAGGATTTCATCTGCCACCTATAAAAAACTCAATAGGTAGAGTTGTTGTATCCGTCTTTGTTCCTTCTTAGAGGGCGTTTGGAAACTTACTTGGGGTTTTGTATTTTAAATGCACAAGGAAAAACTTTTCACACCTACCTTACGTTTTATAGTGGAGCTACTTTCTTAATTTTATGCGGTTTTAAACTAACCATTTTAACCATGAAAACAAAAGACCTAATAGAAGAAATCCAAAAAATTCCCATAAAGAAACGCCTCTTGGTCATTGAGCGTTCAATGTGCTTGATACGCAAACAGGAAGAAGAGCAGATGAAAATGGCAGCGGCTAAATTATATACCGATTATCTTACAGCTAATGAACTAACAGCATTTACAAATCTTGACGCTGAAAATTTTTATGAAACAAGGTGAAATATGGCTCATAAATCTTGAGCCAACCGTAGGCGCGGAAATGCAAAAGACAAGACCTGCAATCATTGTAAATAGCAATGCCTTGGGAAAGTTGCCATTGAGAATTATCGTACCAGTAACAGAATGGAAGGACAGGTGTCAAATTGCACCTTAGATGATAAAAATAGAACCAAACAAAAAAAACGCATTAGATAAAGTATCAGCAGCAGACTGTTTTCAGGTTAGGTCAGTTTCTCAAAGTAGGTTTATGCAGAAAATGGGGGGCGTTTCTAAAACGGTAATGACTGAAATACAAAAAGGGCTTATAAAAGTTTTATCGCTTGATGAAGAATAGCGTGCGGTGCGGTCTTTAATATTTTCAAAAACAGTACAAACCCGTATTCCTCACACTGCTATCAGTCCCAACAAGCAGATTACGTAGAGTTTTTTCAACTTGTAGTCGAGGAGGCTGTTGTTTCTAATATTTCTTTAAAGGTTTTAAGTTAAAAACCTCTAAAAGCCAAAATCGTCGTCGTCGTCTGTTGTTGGGTTGCGCTTAAAGGTCTTGACTTGGTTAAGAGTGGCTTCGTCCTCTTTTTGGTCTGACAAAAAAGACGCGCTCCTCTTTACATAGGTTTCATAGGTTTGGCTCTGCAAACCATCTACTGCCCAAGCCTTGACCAAAATCGGAATTTGATGCGTTTGAAAGGCGGCGAGGATTTTTTGGGTAGTTTCGGTTCGTGCCTTCCATATCCCAAATTCGGGGCGGGCATAAAAAATAACCTCTAAGACGATTCCCATTTCTGAAATTTGCTTGACCCCAACGATATGCTCCTGATGCGTAGCCTCGCCCTCGATTATTGCCTGTTGGCACAGTTCTACCGCTATTCCCAACTGTGAAGCCGTAAGCGAAAGTGGCAGATGCAATAGAAAAGTAGCCCTAACACCTTGTGCTGCCGAAATATTGACGACTTCCTTGTCGCTAAATGTTTTATTCGGAATCGCCACTAAGGTATTGTCTATAAAACGGCGAATGAAAGTAGTGCTAAGTCCGATGTCTTCCACAAAGCCGTCGTAATCGTCTATCAAGATGCGGTCGCCAATTTTGAAGGGGCGCACTACGATAATGTTAATCCCCCCAAAAATATTCATGACCGTATTTTTTGCCGCAATCGCAATGGCAATACCCCCAATTCCTAAGCCCGTTAGAAGCCCTGCGATGTCGTATCCAGCATTGCTCAAAGCCTCGATAAGGGCAATAGACCAAATCAAGACCTTGATAACGCGCTTGGCTATCGGCAGAAGCCACACATATTGAGAACCATTTTTTTTGCTATAAGGCATCAAATACTCCTCGGCTAAGGCTTCCATCACACGCACCAAAAGCCACGCTGCATTGAGGGTTAGGAAAAGGTATAGAAAATTATTAAACTGTTCGTGAAAGGCATCAGAAAAGGCAAGCATCTTCAAAGCCATTTTGAGGGCAGCAATGCAAATAAAAATAACTAAGGGTTTGTGGCTGCGCTCTAAAATAATGTCATCTACTTTGGTGGAAGTACGGTCTGCCAAATGCCCAACGCCTTTTCTAAGCAGAAAAAGAAGCAAGAAGCCTCCCAACAAAATAGCAGCGAAAACGCCCATAGCCAAAAGCCATTCTTGGGCAGTGTTGTCATAAAAACGGTACGCTAAAAATTTTTCCATTGCTCAAAATAAAATCAAACGTGATAAAGTCAAACGTGCAGGATTGAACACGCTTAAATTAAATTTGGGTTCAGACGCACAACCCTAATTTTTTATGCCTACAAAGGTGCAAAAAATCAGACAAAAACCAAACCGTAACTTTTTGTAGCGAAATCGCACCCAACAAATCGTTTTTCTTGTTTTGAGATTTGCCCCTGCCTATACTTTGCAAAATCTATAAGCGGCGGCAGAAGTTTTCATCGAAGAAGCAACTCTGTGTTTTCCAAATAAAATGACTACCTTTGCATGCCCAAAATCTTCTTGCAGTATTTTAGTAGATAGAAACAAAACGATAATGGCTTCAAAAAAATGTTCATTTTGTGGTGCGCCCGCGAGTACGCGCCAACTTTTAGTGGAAGGCGCAGACGAAAAGGTCAATATTTGCGATGTATGCATCGAGCAAGCGCACCAGATTCTGACACAACAGCAAAAGACCGTCAAAAGCAATAACTTTGCGCCACGTCTTATCACGCCACGCGAACTCACTGCTCACTTAGACCAGTATGTCATTGGGCAGGAAAAGGCGAAAAAGGTCTTGTCGGTAGCCGTCTATAACCACTACAAGCGTCTTTCCCAAAAAATAGGACAAGATAACATTCGCATTGAAAAATCGAATATCCTCTTAGTCGGCTCTACGGGAACGGGCAAAACCCTTTTAGCACGCACCTTAGCCCAAAAGCTACAAGTGCCATTTTGTATCGCCGACGCAACGGTGATTACCGAGGCAGGGTATGTAGGCGAAGACGTAGAAACCATCTTGACGCGCCTTTTGCAAGCCGCCGATTACGACGTAGAAGCTGCCGAGCGCGGTATCGTTTATATCGATGAGATAGATAAAATCGCACGCAAATCAGACAATCCCTCCATTACGCGCGATGTCAGTGGTGAGGGCGTACAACAAGCCTTGCTCAAACTCTTAGAAGGCAGTATCGTCAATGTCCCCCCACAGGGCGGGCGCAAGCACCCCGAACAGCGCATGATTGCCGTCAATACAGAAAATATCCTTTTCATCTGCGGCGGTGCATTCGATGGCATCGAGCGTAAGATTGCACAACGCATCAACTTGCGTTCTTTGGGCTTCAAACAAAAATCGACAGGGAGCTTTTCACAGCAAGACCTCAAAGGGTCGGATTTGATGAAATTTGTCAATGCCCAAGACCTGCGTTCTTTTGGTCTGATACCCGAACTTATCGGGCGTTTGCCTGTGGTGGCACACCTCAATCCGCTTGATGCGGAGGCTTTGCGTCGAATTTTGGTAGAACCCAAAAATGCCATCACCAAGCAGTATCAAAAACTTTTTGCGATGGAAAACATCGAGCTTACCTTTGCAGAAGAAGCCATCGATTATATCGTAGAAAAAGCCGTCGCCTTCAATTTGGGCGCACGCGGTTTGCGCTCTATCTGTGAAGCCATTATGCTCAACGCCATGTATGATGCCCCTTCGAGCGGCGAGCGTAGCCTGCATATAGACAAAGAGTATGTAGAGGCGCAACTTATTGCCTCCGACTTTATGCAAGCCCTACAACAGGTTTCCTAAAATTGGCTTCGCCGTTGTTTGGTTCGCCGTTGTTTGTGTCCCACAAATGACCAAAAGCCCTTATTAGTTCTTATTTTCTTCATTTTCAAACGCTTATTCCTTTCTATGAAACGCCTTTCTATTGACGAAATTCTTACCAAAAGCGAGCTACGCGATACCCAAATTACAGTGCAGGGTTGGATACGAAACGAAAGAGGCAATGCCTATGTCCGTTTCATCAATCTCAATGATGGCTCTACGATTCACAATTTGCAAGTAGTGGCAGATGTGAATAATTTTAGTGAAGAAGTAAGAAAAGATTGGAATACAGGGGCTTCTTTGAAAGTAGAGGGAAAGTTGGTAGCCTCACAGGGCAAAGGGCAGAATGTAGAACTTTTGGCGGAAAAAATAACCCTTTTGGGTGCTTCTGATGCCGAAAAATACCCGATGCAGCCGAAGGCACACTCGATGGAATTTTTGAGAGAAAATGCACACCTGCGTATGCGCACCCAAACTTTTGGGGCAATTTTCCGAATCCGACACGGCTTGGCTTTTGCCATTCACCAATATTTCCACGAGCGCGGTTTCTACTATTGGCATTCTCCTATCATTACCGCTTCTGATGCCGAAGGTGCAGGTGAAATGTTTAGAGTTACGACTTTAAACTTGGAAAATCCGCCCAAAAAAGAAGGTAAAATCGACACCGAAGCCGACTTTTTCGGCAAAGCCACAAACTTAACCGTTTCGGGACAGCTCGAAGGGGAATTAGGTGCAATGGGTTTGGGCAAAGTCTATACTTTTGGTCCCACTTTTCGCGCCGAAAACTCAAATACTGCCCGCCACTTAGCCGAATTTTGGATGATAGAACCTGAAATGGCGTTCTATGATTTGAAAGATAATATGGATTTGGTAGAAGATTTTTTAAAATATCTCATCAATTTTGCCTTAGAAAAATATGCTGATGATTTGCAATTTTTAGATGAGCGTTTTGAAAAAGAAAACAAACAGAAGAAAAAAGAAGAGCAGGCAGAGATGGGACTTATTGAAAAGCTCCGCTTTGTGGTGGCAAATGATTTCGAGCGACTCACTTATACAGAGGCGATTGATATTTTACTGCAATCAAATCACTACAAAAAGAAGAAATTTCAGTATGATGTCAAGTGGGGCGTAGATTTACAATCCGAGCATGAGCGTTATTTGGTAGAAAAGCATTTCAAAAAACCAGTCATTCTTACCAACTATCCAAAAGCAATCAAAGCCTTTTACATGCGAGAAGATGAGCCATTGGCAGACGGCAAAGAAACTGTATCGGCAATGGACGTGCTTTTTCCCGGCATTGGGGAAATTGTAGGTGGCTCACAAAGGGAGGAGCGTCTGGAAAGATTGCAAGCCCGAACAGACGAAATGGGCATTAGCGAGGAGCTATGGTGGTATCTTGATACGCGCCGTTTCGGAAGTGTTCCTCATTCAGGTTTTGGCTTAGGTTTCGAAAGGCTTGTTCTTTTCGTTACGGGCATGGGCAATATCCGCGATGTCATTCCTTTTCCAAGAACACCTAAAAATGCGGAATTTTAGTAAAAAAAGACATAACATTTTCTCGATGTTATGTCTTTTTTTTGCGCCTATAAAATAAAAAAATAGCAATGTTGCTAACAGAAACACTTTTGGACTGCCGTTACCAAAAAGCCGATAAAGTTTTCACGCCCAAAGCCTTACTTTTGATAAAGCCTTCGCCATAGTCGGCTTCTATTGCCTGCCCCAATTCGCGTGCGCGTGCTTCGAGAAAATAGAGAAAGCGCGGCGAGGAGATAAAAGTCTGATTATCAGAGCCATCACCTTGATAATCGGGGTTGTGAAATTGCGAACTAAAGGCTTTGATGGCTTCCATTTTGGTAGCCCAAGTATGTGAGATGTCGAGGATAAAATCAGGGGTGAGGTAGTCGCTTTGTATGTAGTGAAAAAGTTGTTTAGGACGAAAGGCAGTCTGAATTTCCCCCTCGAAGCGCGTTTCTATCTTTGCCAAGCCACTCAAAAAGCAGGCTTCGCGCACTAATTGTGCAGCACGCCCATGGTCGGGGTGGCGGTCGGAAGGTGCATTTGCCAATACGATAGTGGGTTGGTAGCGTCTTAGATACTGAATGATAGCCAATTTATGGCGGTTGTTGTTTTTGAAAAATCCGTCGGAAAAGCCTGCATTTTGGCGCATACTAAGCCCCAAGATTTGCGCCGCCGCCACCGCTTCTTTCTGACGCAAGTCGGCACTGCCGCGCGAACCCAATTCACCGCGCGTTAGGTCGAGGATACCTACTTTTTTACCTTCGGCAACGGCAGCCGCCAAAGTGCCGCCACAACTTAGTTCGGCATCATCGGGGTGGGCGGCGATGGCTAAAATATCGAGTTTCATAGCGATTTTATTTTTCGTGTTTTATGTTAAATTTATTTTGCAAAAGAAGGCGCAAGAGCCTGCAAAGTGCCGTCGGCTTCCCATTGCCCTAAGACGACGCTTTGCAGTTGGTTGGGCAAATGGCTTTGATAGGGTGCAGAAAGACGGACATAATTTTGCGTAAATCCGAAAACTTTTTCTTCTTTTACCTCCTGCTCCCAAAGGACGACCAACTCTTTTCCCATTTGAGATTGATAAAAAGCCTGACGTTTTTTATCCGATAAAATATGCAACTGTTTCGACCTTTCGGCACGCACCGCAGGCTCGACTACGCCCTGCATCTGGATAGCCTTCGTATTAGGGCGTTCCGAATAAGTAAAGACGTGCAGGTAGGAAATAGGCAATTCGTTTAGAAATTGATAGGTTTCTAAAAATTCCTTTTGTGTTTCCTGTGGAAAGCCGACAATGACATCTACGCCAATACAAGCCTCTGGCATCAGGGTTTTGATTTTGGCAATTCTATCAGCATAAAGAGCCGTTTTGTAGCGTCTTCGCATCAGACGCAAAATGGTGTCGCTACCCGATTGCAGGGGAATATGAAAATGGGGAACAAAGCGTTTTGAGCTTGCCACAAATTCGATGATGGCATCGGAAAGTAAGTTCGGCTCGATGGACGAAATGCGAATCCGCTCGATGCCCTCCACTTGGTCTAAGGCGCGAATTAGGGTCAGAAAATCGGTTTTGCGCTCCCCTTCGATAATGCCAAAATCGCCTGTATTTACGCCTGTGAGTACGATTTCGCGCACCCCCGAAGCGGCAATCTTGCGGGCTGCCTCTACTACATTTTCCACTGTATCGCTTCGGCTTGCCCCTCGCGCTAAGGGAATGGTGCAAAAAGAGCAGTTGTAGTCGCAACCGTCTTGCACCTTCAAAAACGTGCGCGTGCGGTCGTTTAGCGAATAAGCAGCGGTGAAAGTATTTGCCTGCGAAATTTCGGAGGCACAGACCTGCACCGTTTCTTTGTGTGAAAAATCATCTAAGACCTCGAAAAGGCGGAACTTTTCGGCTGCCCCCAAGACGGCATCTACCCCTTGAATCGTCGCAATTTCTTGCGGTTTGAGTTGGGCATAGCAGCCCAAAATGATGACAAAGCTATGGGGCGCGATTTTTTTCGCCTGCTTGACAATTTGCTTGCACTTTTTGTCGGCATTTTCCGTTACCGAACAAGTGTTGATAACAAATACATCAGGCGTTTCTTCAAACTCTACGCGCTGATAGCCACGCGATTCGAACTGACGCGCGATAGTGGAAGTTTCCGAAAAATTGAGCTTACAGCCCAGCGTATAAAAGGCTACTTTTCTCACGAGTCTTTTTTTCAAACGATTGACACAAAGAAAACCAAAGATTCGGCAAAGGTACGAAAAAATGGCACATAACCGTCGCCGAGGGCGTTGCCCGTCGGCGAGGTTTTTTAAAAAACTTTTGCCTTTCGGCGTTTTTTAAAAAAACCTTTGAATCTTGAAAGGCTTGGAGGGAATGGAGCGTTTGAGGTATGCGATTACTTGCTATAAACAAATAACAATAAACTGAATTTATAGTTTATTTTTCACAAAAAAGTATAAAAATGAAAATTACAGGATTGTTATTTCTTGTCGTAGGATTTTTGGTCGTATTCTACAAAGACGCAGGTTTCTACGGATTTGGAGGCTATGTCAGCCATGCTTGGGAAAATATATGTCTTATTTTTATCTTATTTATGCTTGATTTTTTATTTTTAAAAACAAAAAAATATAAAAAGTTTTAATGTTTTTGCATACTTTATAAGTATTTAATCCAATAAAAAACACAAAATTTAAAACAAATATAATACTACTTGCTATTTTCCCTTTTTCAATTCCAAAAATCTAATAAGTTTTTGATAGCTTCTTGGAAAAGTTTGGGGGCTTTGATGCCTAAAATAAGTTTGCCATTTTCGTTGAGCAGGAAACCAACTTCTATTTCAATAATTTGCCGTTCTGTACTGCCATACAACACAACAGTTCGCAAAATTTTGAATTTTGGATAATATTTTTTAATATAGTTTTTTTCAATAAAATCATAATTTGCCAATTCTGCAATACCTTGTGAACGAAATTTGTATTTTTTACCTTCTATATTTATCACTTCACTACGCCCAAAATCTATTAAAATTAGGTCAGGAATGTGAATGATTTGGTCTTTGTCGCCTTCCTTATATTTTTCTCTGTCTTTGTATTTTGCCAACGGAATAGTATCGCCTTCTTTGGTAATGAAATAACCTTTTTCGCTTCCTGCGTGGTTTTCAAAAATGGACTCACCTTGCGTAAAGTTTTCTACTACTAAATGAATAAAAATCGTCCCCAATTTTTCACCTTCGATGTCATACTTCCAATAATTTTCATTTAATTCTGCTTTCGGAATAGTCAAATTTTGTAAAGAAATATCCAATTTATTAGCAATTTGGATAAATTTATTAGTTTTCCCTACATGCTGTTGTTCTAATCCATGTTGTGTAATTTCTATTTTTTTTGTCCAGCCTAACTTTCGTAAAACCGCACAAATGATACTCAAAGCCCCAATATTTGGGTCGTGAGAAAGTCCGCCACTTTTATACAGTCTGCCCGAAATTTCAATTTTTGTTTTTGATTTGGTGAGTAAAATCGGCACATTTCCCACAGGAGCTTTTCGCATATTTGCCTTAAAATCAATGATTTCGTCTATATTTTCAAAAGGTACAAATAGGATGTCGTCTAATTTTTTACCTAAAATTTCTACGCCCAAAGTCAATAAAAGCCTTGTTCCAAAAATATAGGTTTCAGTTGGCTTTTCTTTTTGCTCTACTTGTAAATTGTAAAGCATTATCATTTTTACGTTTGGGTAATAATTTTTGATAAAAACAAACTTGCTACAACGCTGATACACGCCTGTATTTCGGCTTTCTTTGTCGTCTGTTTTGGTTTCTTCAATGGCATAAATAGGCGTATCGCTTTGTATAGGCTCTTTTTCTTGGTAGAAAATCAAAAAATCGGTAAAACTTGAATTTCCTGAAACAGTTTTAATGAAAACCTTATCCACTTTATTGCAACGAAAACCCGTTACTTCGTAAGTGAAAGTAAATTTGCCATTTTCCAAAATGGGTAAAATTCGCAAACTATCTATAAAGCACGCAAAGCCGTAATCCTTCGCAAATTTTTGAAAGATAGTGGCTAAGACTTCTTTTTTTGGTCTTTCTTCTGTAAGAAACCAAAGATTATTTTTCATTTTTTATTGGTTGAAAAAAGTTTCTATTTCTTCTGCTAATTTTTTAAAATGCTGTAGAGCCTCATTTTTTTCGGTTTCATTCATACTTGAAATATGATTTGCAAAAGAAATCTTTGATGACTTTTTGACTTTATTTTCTAAAAAAATAAAAGCCTCGTTATTTTCAAGTGATTTGAGTAACTCTGAAACATTTTGTTTTCCTTTGTCCCATTTTTTATAATCTTGGCATAACAAAGAGATTTCATCAGCACTTCTTTTTTCAAGAAAACCTAACTCTTTTGCTTTGTTCCAAGATGCTCCAGAGTACATTTCTTCGAGTGCAATAGGTATTTTTACATCCTTTGATAGCCAAGACGTAATATGTTTAGGTTTAGTAAAATAACCTTTTATTACTTTTATTTTGGTATTTGGGTAATTTTTTAATTTTTCCTCAATAGGGTTGTATTTTTGACTTCCTGCGTCATCATCATCAAAAATACTGAAAATTTTGGTGTTGCCTTGCTCTATAAATCGTATGGTTTCATCTTTTAACCAAGTTGCACCACCTGTATCATCAAAATTACAACGCACTGCAACAAAAGTATGAAGGTTAGGTGCAAACAGTTTAATTACTTCCTTTATAATAATTTCATCAGATTTTCCTTCTACTAATACTGTCGGTATTCCATCAATTATATTTTTTGATTTGGTAATTTTATTTTCCAAATCTTTATAGTCTTGGTAATTAAAATTTCTTTTCTCAAAGATTTTCCTTTTAATCTTGTCTTTAAACTCTCTACTTTTGAAGACAGAAATGCCATATTTAAAAATCAAATATGACACATATACTATAAAAGGCAATGGCAACACAAATACATAATTATTTGACAAAACACCATAACCAATAAAAGTTAACAGGAAAAATACTGTTAGCAGAATGTATGACTGAATACGAGTTTTACTACTTTCTCCTTCAATAGACTTTTTAACTTCGTTGAGAGTTCGGTAGGCTCTTGTTAGATTTTCATAATTTTCTTGTTCTTTCTTAAAAAGTTCTTCATCTGACTTTCTTTTTAAGTCTCTTTCCTGTCTTTTTAGGCTCTTTTCATAATTTACTTTTTGTTCGTCTGTCCTTTTTTTGCTTTCTTCGGTATGCTGTTTGAGTTTTTCATCAACTTCATTTTTGATTTGCTCTATAAATTGTTGCCTTCTTTCCTCTTCTAATTGCTCTTTTTTCTCATACTCTTTCAATGTAAAGTTAATTTTTTCAGCAAAAGCAACTTCATCATTTATTTGTGATAAATCATCCACTAACTTCAAATTCTCAATTGTTTTTTCAGATAAAGCCATTGCTACTCTTGCACATTCTTTATCTGAAATGTTATTTTGTTTAGCGTATTTTTGAAATTTATCATCTAATTTTTTAAGTGTCTTAGCACTTGGTGTAGCGTTACTAATAGTTCCTGATATTAGCCTTGATAAACCTAACTCTGCAATTTCACTTGAAGGTATCACAGAAGGATTAGATAGCCAAAGACGATTAACTAAATCCTCCGCTTTTATCACATTACCTTGATTACCCTTTTGTAATGAAAGCAAATAAGGCATATCACTTATTGAATTAACAAACCAGCATTTCGCATCCTCAAAGTTGGCAACATATCTATTATCTCTTTTAGCTTTAACATACTCAATAACAGTTGCATCGTGTAATGCACCTAAAAAGCCTTGTTTTTTCTGTTTTTTTTCTCTTTCTTTTAATATTTCATATTCTTTACTATATTTAGCCTTATTTTGATAAGTTTCAGTATGAGGAAGAATGTTAATCTGATAAGTTAAAGTTAAATCTTCTTGAAAATTGTGTGCAATTCTCTCTAAGTCAGTTCTACCATACTTGTTTCTGTCGCAAGCACCATAAACACTTTCTTCATCTATCTTCTTTGCTAAAAAGGATGTTTCATACTCGCTTGCACATCTCATTAATAAATTTTTAGTTTCATTTATTGTATCTTGCAAAACAGACAATTTATGTCCCATTTGGGTACATATTTCAACTATTTTTTTACAAGTGTGGAATGATGCAGTAGAATTTAGATTTATTAAACTGATTACAAAATTTGTGTCTAATACAAACTCTATTTTATCAGGTAGATTTTCAAATTTTAGTTCAAGATAACTTGCAATAATAGAACCTAAATAGACTCTTTTAAGTGGATTAAACATATTGGGAATTTCTTTTACAGAACGTAAAAAATCTGCTTGTAGTAACTCTGTTTCTTCATTATTAATATTTTCATTTTTATGAGCAAAAAACTTAGACAGAGATTGCTTATTTTTTTCAATGTAAGCATAAATAGAAGGAGTTTTCTCTAATTTTACACCTTTGCTTTGTAGATATGTTTCAAAACCTGCTTGTATTAAATCTATTTCTTGTTCTTGTGCAGAAATATCATCTTCATAATCAGCAAAAATGTAGTTTCTCATAATAAATGAACCGTCATTCTCAAATGCTTGAAAATTTACAGCATTATTATTATTATATTCTTTGGCAATTTTTTGAGTAATTTTTTTTACCATTGGATAAGGCATATCAAGACCATATTTGTTATCTATAGCTTTCTTTAACTCATCCAAAATGCCTTTTGTAGTCCCATTGGCGTAAAGTTCAGAAAGTACCCTTTTCACCAAAGGAACAAAAATATCTGAAAAGTCTTTAAAATTTTCGTTTGTTTCGTGAATGTAGGCAAGAAAGCCATAAGCGAATGCACGATTATGATTCATATTTTTTGTTGTTTAAAATTTCCTCAAAATATAAAGTTGTTCCTGAATAAATTTCTTGGTTTTACTCTCACCGTTGGAATTTGATTTGAAACGAAGATAATCAAATTCTACTAATTCCACTTCGCCAAAACTACCCAAAACAGACAAAACTTTGTCTTGTGTCATAATGCCTTCGCTGTTGTAGCTCAAAATCAATTTTTTGTAGTTGGCATTTTTGGCAATATTGTAAAGTTCTTTTAAGCCTGATTCTGCATTGCAAAATTGTGATTTTTGGTTTTCATAATTTCGCATACCCGATACGCCTTTTATGCTTGGATTGTCATATTTGGCAATAGTTTCCAATAAATGATAATTTGGGGCATATTGCCTTTGGTTGTAAGGCGGGTCTAAATACAAAATGTCCGCTTGTATTTTTGAAATCAACTCAACCGAATTTTGATTAAAAACTTTGTTTTCTTTATTGCTAACAATAATTTCAATAGGTCGTAAAATCATTTTTTTTACTGCTCTTGCATCCCATTTTTTTTGAAATGCGGCATAAACTCCCGAAATATTAGCGTAAAAAGGCACAGTTTCTATTAGGCAAGCTAATAAAATATAATATTCATTTTCAGTCAATAAATTTTCATTTTTCCAAGTTTCAATTTGCAGACGAATAGCGTCAATAATTTTTCCGTTTTCGTTGCTAAAATACATTCTCGGAATATCTAAGTCTTTCGTTCCTTCGGGTGTGTAATTCTGAAAAATAAAACCTTCTTGTTGTGGGATAGTATTCAAAAAATCAACTATTTGCATTAAAGGACTTGCAAAAAGTGAATGGGTTTTGATGTCAGTTTTTGATAACAATTTTTCAAAAGTAGGCACTTCGTTGTTTTCAATATAAGCCTTTTGCAAGACAAAAGAAAAATACAGCAAATCAGAAGAAAAAACTTGATAACCTTTCTTTTTGAAAAACTGCCCTACATTGCTTGTGCCTGCAAAAAAATCAAAAAATAAATTACCTACAATATCTTTATTTTGCAAAATTTGAAAGATTTTCTCTACCAAATTTTCCTTATTTCCAATAAATCGCATCTAACCAAACAAATTTTTAGGTGTTGAAGATTCATAGTTCGTTATCAAAACTTCTATGCTTGCATTTTTCTCACGTACCAAAGTTTGGTAATTAGAATTGCTATAATCTGCACGTAAGTAGTTGATTTTCAAATAATTGTTTTTAGTAAGCCAATTTTTCAAAATCTCGTTTTCTTTGCCTTTGTGTTCCAACACATTAGACAAAGCAAATTTTATATTTCGCTGATGTAGGTTTTCTAAAATTGCCAACAACTTGTATTCTTGGCTTTCATTCCAACCTGTAAAACCACGCTTTCCATCATTGTATGTACCCAAACTAATTAAATACGGCGGGTCGCAATAGACAAAATCGTTTTCAGTTAAATGCGAAAAGTCAAATTGAGCAAAGTCAAAGCAAGTAAATTGAACATTTATTGCCTGAATTTTACGGACAAATTGCATCAAATTTGTGCGCATGGTGTCGTTAAAACTGCTTCTTTCGCGTCCAAAAGGATTGTTAAACTCGTGAGAATTGTTAAACCGAATTTGATGATTGAACGAAAAAGCCACTAAAACAAATAAATCCAAAGGATTTTTATGTTGGTTGTAATGCTCACGCAGTTTTTTGTAACCTTCTTCATTTGTCAAAGACAATTCAAACTTATTTATCTGATTTTCAATATGTTGTAAAATTTCAGAAAGATTATGTTTTTGAAAATCTTGGTACATTTCTACCAAAAATTTCAGGTTGTCATTACAAATCCTCTTTTCTGCTTTCACATTCAAACCTACATTACAGCCACCTGCAAACAAATCAACGAAAGTATTTATCTCTTTTGGAAATAAAGGTAAAATTTGCTTCAACAATTTATATTTTCCACCAATATAATTAAGTGGTGATTTGATTTGTTTAGAAGTCAGTTTTTCAGCTATTGATTGCATTTATCTATTTTTTCTACGAAATTACGAAATTTTCGGTTTCGTTTTTCTTAAAATGACAGGCAGCAGGGGTTGCTCCTGCACCATTACTCATTTCCCTCAAATTCCCCAAAACCACCTTTCCCAAGAAAAGTACGAAAGCTACGCCAAACCTACAAAACTCTCCCCAAATTTCCAAATCAAAAATGGGATTTTCTAAAAAAAGAAAATTATAGCTCATTTTTAGATTACTGCACTATTTTTATCCGTATCTCCTGACAAAACTGGATAAAATTTTGAAAAGACTGGATATGATTCGTTTTTTGATTTCGTAAAATTAACTCACGCAAAAAGTATTCTTCGGCAACGCTTTGTGGGTTTTTCTTGCTATAATTTACATTCCGCTCTGCTAAAAGCTCTTGTAAATAACTCGAATGAAATACGGAAGTTGAGCTTTCAAAATCAGGTAGTTTTCCCATTAGTTCAGGGTCGTCTTTTTTGACATTGTAAAACTCTATACATTCTTTTAAAAAATTACTGTTTGGATTTTTCTTGAAAATTTTAGGATTCGCTAAAAACCATGTTTCTAAACACTTATTTTGCACAATTATTTTAAATTTTGTTTTAGAATTGAGGTTAATATTTTCTTTTTTCATAAATTCCAAAATTTCCTGCCTGCAATCCTCTACACTTTGCTCATCTGCATCAAGGCAAATTACAAAATAATCATAATTTCCTGCATTGTTAATATCAATAACACAGTTTCGCAAATGATTATCGAGCAACGAAGGAAAACCATTGCCGCTAAACATAAAGTAATTATTTTTGACAACCGTATCAAAACTTGTGCTTCGTTGCAGTTCGGGAACAAGATAGGACAACCACTTAGGGTAAACTTTCATCTCTGTTCGTTTGCCTTCTACTAAGAAATAAATGTTCATAGTTGTTCCTGTCCTGTTTGATATTCTTCTAATTGAATTAGTTGCATAAAAGCACTATGTTTAGACTTTCCAATGCCAAACTTATCAATATTATGCGTTTTAATGATGCCCGCATTGCGCGTTACTAATTTCCAATTATTGAAACTAATTGCATCAATAATATAAGGGTGATGGCTCGTTAAAATAAACTGTAATTGCCTTCTTGAAGCCAAAATGTCATTCGTAATTTCGTTTATACAGTTGATACCCAAACTATTTTCAAACTCGTCAATTAGAAAAACAGTACCTTCTGCACACAGATACAATTCACTTAATTGCATAAGAGTACGAAGCATGCCTGATGAAATACGATTTTCACTTATCCAATTTTTGACACTTTTTTCTTTGATTTGAATAAAAGGATAATCTTTTAACAAATTAGACATCTCTTTATCTTTGGTGTCAAGCGGTGCAATTTTTATATCTTCAACCTGCGGAAAAATATCCATGAAGCGTTGTCTTATAATGGAAAAAGTTTTTCCATCTGCCTTTTGCAAGAAGAATAGCTTTAATCCTATATCTAATTCACTTTCTTGTATTTTTTTTAAACTGCTATACTTTTTTGTAAGTTTGTTGGCGTTTAAAAGATTAAGACGAAACCCACCTAATAAATTTACAAACATTGTATGGTCTGCAAAATGTAATTTTTTCAAACCTTCGTGTGCTGGTTTTACCCGTTCTTCCTCTTTGAGTAGGCTCAAGATGCTTTCTTGTTGTGATAACTTGATGGTAGGCTGCCCATTAAAGATGATGGTATCAGAAGTCCTATCTACAATTAGGGCATCATCTAAGAATAATTTTTCAAAAATAATCTTGGGTTTGTTGCTTTTATCTTCATTATCGCCATCAGGAAAAATTGAAACACCTTTGTTTTCAAATTCGCCTTGCCAAATGTATTTTTGCTTGCTAAGTGTTTCAAACTCAATATTCCACTCCACTCCATTGATAGATTCTCCCTCTGCAATTTCTTTCAGTTCCATTAAAGCCCTCAAAATTTGCGTTTTGCCCACACCTGACGCGCCTACCAATAGCGTAAGTTTATTGAGTAATAATTCTTCCAAACGCCATTCTAACGATTTATCCTCAAATTGAAATTTTGATATTTTCATAAATACTGTTATTTATTTTTGGACAATAACTTTTCCTTTTAGAACATAACTCATTTATTATCAAGGGAAACCACCCTTTCCAAGAAAAGTACGAAAGCTACGCCAAACCTACAAAACTCCCCCCAAATTTCCAAACCAGAAATGAGGTTTTCTAAAAAAAGAAGGTTTTTATTTAAACTTAAAAAACCCTAAGACTTTTGCAGAAAAGGCTTAGGGTTTTGTGTTTTTTAGTCTTCTTCTTCCAACATTTGGCGTTGTCGGGCTTCCCTTTCCTTCTGTTCGGCTTCGCGAATAGAGCGCACCTCCTCGATTTTATCGATGGGGCAGGGATACCCAAAAAGGCATTTGAGTTGAATGGCTTGCGCCACTTTATCAGGCACCATTTCTTCCCAACCCTCTTTCCCTTGTTTAATCATTTCTAAGACGTTGTCGGAAAAAATGTGCAGGATATTGGGATTGACCTCTTCAAGAGTCGCTAATTGGTTGTTGTCTAAAAGGTATTTGAAGAGAGAGGCTTGCTTTTCCGACACCTCGAAGTTTTCACAACCCAAAAGTTCTTTCGTACCGGGTATGCGCGAAGGATAGACATACAACTTGACATTTTGTCCGAAAAGTTTTCCAAATGCCTCCAAAATGCCGCCGCGTAGGTTTGTATAAAATTTTTCCGCAAAGACATCGCCCAAAGAATAAATACCCAAGACGATACCAATTTTTTTGCCGCGCGTAAAAAGCGAAAGAAACTCGACCAAACGGTAGTATTCCTGATAGTTTGAAATCATTACCGTATTTCCCAAAGAGCAAAGAATATCTACCCTATCTAAAAAGTCTTGTTCATCTATTTGCCCTTCGGCGCGTAAGTTGCTCAAAGTCAGTTCGGTAAGCACCAAAAAATCGTCTTGCTTGACATCTTTTTCGGCAAGAAACGCCTTTTTCCCACATTCGAGCATATCCACATTTACGTGCGTTACGGGGCGAAAACGCCCCCTTAGTGCCAAAATGTTTTTCTTGTAAAGAGCCTCCGAAGGCTGCAAAACATTTCCGTCTGCCCCAAACATGGCGGCATTGCTCATGCCATTCTTGACTAAGCGCAGGCTCATCAAGCGGTTGTCGATGTGGCTAAAATCTTCGCCTACGATACGAAACATATCCACTTCTACCCTATCACGCGTGAGGTTGTCCATAAGGGAGGTAACCATCAAATCGGGGTTGTCGTGGTGGTAGTAGCAGGCGTACATCATATTCACACCCAAAATACCGATAACCTGTTCCTGCAAAAATTTGTGGTTGTCTAATAAATTAACGTGAATAACCAACTCACTTGGCTTGCTATTGGGGTGCAGTTGGAATTTGAGAGCCAGCCAGCCATGTCCGCGATTGGTTTTCATAAAATTAAGCACTTCTACCGTATTAGAGAAGGCAAAAAAACAAGTATCAGGACGGCTTTCTTTTAAGCGTTCTTCCACCAAATCATACTCATAATTGACCATTTTGAGTACGCGCGATTGGCAGACATACCTGCCACTTTTTTCAGCACCATAAATGGCATCACTAAACGCCATATCATAAGCCGACATCGTCTTGGCTATCGTACCCGAAGCCGCCCCAGCCTTGAAAAAATAGGCTGCTACTTCTTGTCCTGCTCCAATTTCGGCAAAAGTGCCATAGATACGAGAATCGAGGTTGATGCGCAGGGCTTTCTGACGGGTAGTAGGAACGGAATTTTTGTTGTCGTTAGAATTAGGCATAAAAGATAGGGGCAGAGGTTAGAAATAAAGACAAGCCAATTTGTTTTTCAGACGGCAGTTGTCAGTTGTGGAAAGTCGGGAAATGCACCCCACCCCAAACCCCTGCCCCCATAGGGAGGGGCTTCAATTTTGTATCATTTTTTTCGCATAAATGCGAAAAAAATGATTTGGTTTTCGAACCCTCCCCTATGGGGGGAGGGCAGGGTGGGGGTTCAGGCAGTTCTTATAGCCCTATCCACTCACAACTACCCATCAGACGGCAAAAATAGTTCTCAAAACAACTATTTTAGGCAAAGATACGGCTTCTTTTGATAAAAGCGTATGAAATAACGGTGAAGGAAAAAGCGACTCCTTTTTTAGCCCTTTTTCGTCTTTGTGTTGTTTAATAGCCGTTTAATAGCCGTTTTCCCTTTTCTATCAACAGCAGTGGGCGTTGTTACAAGGGTAAAAGCCTCAAATGCACCCTGCCCCAAACCCTAAGGGTCTTGAAGACCCTTAGGGTTTAAGTCTAAATTTTATTTCGTGTCAAATTAGAAACGAAACAAAATTTGGGCTGAACCCTTTTTGTTTCAATCTCAATTCGGACAAGGCGTGCCTTGTCCCTACGTGGCATCTGCTTTTTAGAATTTAAGCATTACTGCTGTTTCCCCTTTCCTATCCTTGTGTCTTATCCTTGTGCCTTATCATTGTGCCAAACTAAACAAGACCTGCACCCCGAAGGCGGTAGTCTTGCGTGGAAAGGCGTTCAAGACCACAGGATTGTTGATAGTTCTATCAAAATATGCCGTTAGGCTAACACGCTGATTGACGGTATAAGATAGGGTAGGGCGAAATTGAATGTTGATATTGCCTGCGGTGGCTTTGCTTTCCTGACGCTCTTGGTCGTCTATTCTGCGCTGCACCGTGCGCGTATCGCGAAGGGTAAAGGCACAGCGGAAAGTCAAATCGTTGGGCAGCACAATGTCGCTAAAAGGAATCTTGACTTTTTGTTTCCTAAAACCGATGTCTATCAAAATGTCGTTGCTTCTTAGTTCCGTAACCTGCACGTTGGAAAGGGTAAGCCCTATGGTGCGCGTGCGGTTGAAGTTGAGCTTGATGGTAATATCGCTCTGCGTGCGGGCATTGATGCCAATAAGTGGCGAGAATTTTTCGGTAAATCCTACCTGATTCATGACATAAATCGGCACTAATTCGCCCGTTTCCGCATCAAATTGTGAGGCTAAGGGCAGGGCAAAATCATTGACATCTAAATTTAGCACCGAAGCATCATAGAGCAAAGAAGAAGTGTAGTTGCCTATGCTATAAAGCGAGGAATAGGCGTGTGTGAGGGTAAAACTTTTGAAGACCTCCTTAAATCGTTCAGTCTTGTGCAAGCCATTGTAATTGACCTTCCAATTAGGCAAAGGCAGGCGGAAAAACGCCGTCGTATTGCTTCCACGCCCCAAATAGGCTTGTAAAAAGGCAGGAATAATGACATCTTGGGCATTTCGAGTATAATCGCCTGCTTCGTTTTGGCTGCTCAAATCGCTTCTGATGCGCTCACGATTTTGGATAAAATCGTCAAAGATGGGCGAATTGCCAAAGTTGTCATCACGACTAAAAGCCGTCCGCAAGGCGATAGTGGTCATGCTAAAATTGCCACTGCGCACAGCCGTTTCGGAAAGATATTGGTTTTGATTGTAGCGAATGACCTCCGAAAAGTTGTTCGATTGGGTCTGTTGGGCTTCTATCTGAATTTGAAAATCGGGAATCGGCTCGATGTCGATGCGCACGTTCAAAGTGCGGCTTCGGTCTTGAAAGAGCGGATTTGTTTGGGCAACACTCTGCGAGAGCCAATCCCTGCGTACCATCTCTTGCAAATAACTGCGATTTTGTGCGCCAAAGGCAAAGGGCAGCAAGCTGGTAGAGCTATTTTCCACACCCAAAAATTTAGGCGTGAGCATAAAACCGGGCAGCAGGGTGCTACTATTTTCCGAATAACTCACATTGATTTTCTTGACCGCCAAAAGCAAACCCATTGCCGAGCGGCTACCCGATTTGATAAGGGT
Organism: Hugenholtzia roseola DSM 9546; assembly: GCF_000422585.1. NCBI lineage: Bacteria > Pseudomonadati > Bacteroidota > Cytophagia > Cytophagales > Bernardetiaceae > Hugenholtzia > Hugenholtzia roseola. Next base: position 8,601 of record NZ_KE383887.1, on the reverse strand, counting down.
AGGATTCTCTTTTCGCATTTTTTGCTTTTGCTGCAAAGCCTTCAAACGCGCCTCTGTGGTATCTTTCCTAACCTGCGTCTTGGCTTGTTTTTTCCACCATTTGCGGCTTATTTTTTCTATCGTACTCGAATCGAGCTGCGCTTCTACAAAGGTAGAATCGTTGCGGCTTTGGCGGCGTTCTTTTTCTTGTTCTAATTTTGCCACGCGCTTCTCTTCGAGCGTTTTCTTGCGCTTTTCTAAGCGTTTGATTTTGAATTGGAGGCGTTTTTTCTTTTCCTCTTTGTAGGGGATAGTTTCGGGTTTTGCCTTCGGATTCAAGACCTGCCGCAAAAAGGCACTCTTGTTATAGAGTTTGGTCATATCTATCTGCCCATTGATAGATTTTTGGTTGCCATTTCGCGCCACATGCCCCAAGCTATCAGCGATACCAACTGCGCCTGCCGTCCAAGTGTAATTAGACGAATAGCGAAGGTCGGCATTGATAAAATCAGTAAGCGGAATTTTATCCAAAGGCAGACGATAATTGAGAGCGGAGGTTTGGTTGTAGAATTTCATTCTACCAAAATTCTTGAAGTTTGTCCACATAGAATCGGCAGCCTCACGATTGACCTCGCCTGCGGGTTCGTCTATGATGGCGTTGGCAGTGGCGTTGTAGTCGAGGGTCAGATTTTTAGAAAGATTCCAACGCACATTGTAGAGCCTATCAAACATAAAAGATTTCTGATACATAGGCAAGATACCGTCTGTGGTTAGGTCGGAATTGCGGTATTGCGTCTTTTGGTAGTGGCGCGTCAGATTGCCTGCTACGGTGATATTGGTGGGCAGGGGCGTGAGGTTAAAATCGCGCAGGAGTTTCAAAAAGGGCGAATTAAGGGCTTCATTCTTTTTGAACGGCTCCCAAGGTTTGGCTTTGAAGCCGTAATTATAGGCAAGTCCGCCGCTGGTGTTTCGGATTTGGTCGGCGGCTAAGGTAATGCTGCTTCTTTCCGATTCCATGTAGGCAAAATTTGCCGTTAGGTTTTCTATGTCCCAAAAGTGGAGTTTTGCCCCTTCTTTCACCTTTGTCTTTCGGACGTTGGTAAAATTCAGACTTCGCCTTTTAAACCTTTCGCTGACCATGTTTCTAAAATCGGGTTGACTCTGTGCATAGCGCGTTTCGATGGACTTGTCGAGTTCGATGTCGGGGTCTAAGGGATTGAAAAAGGGCGTTTGTACGTCGCTTTCAAAACCGACATACATAGGCAAAGAGATGCCCAAACGGTTTAGAAAGATTTTGTCTAAGGCAACATTAGCACTTACGTCGTAATAAAGCGAACTAAACCGTTGGCGTTGTGCAATTCTATCCTGAATACTGCCCCAAAACGGCGAGGAATAGCGCAGGGCAGCATTGACGTTGGCAAAATCGGCTAACTGTGCCTGCATGGTCGCATTGGCAGCCCAGCCGCCACGCTTATTAAATTCGGTTACGCGCAATTCATTCGCCCAGATACAAATATCTTTGGGCAGGGCATCAGCCGAGCGCGGATTGCGCACGCCTATCATAATAAGCTGCACATTGCTAATATCAGGATTGCCCACTACGGTTAGTTTGTACTTTTCGAAAATACGCGAATACGGCACTAAAATATTCAAGCCCTCTTTGTTGCGTTCATTTTTGGTATCTAAAAGGGCATTGATGGGCAAATCGATTTCATTTTCGGAAAGCCAAATTTCCTGTGTAGTACGCGCCGAGTAGGGCGTGATAGAAAGCGGTACTTCAATTTCGTAGTAATTGTCTTTAAAATCTGTACCCAAGCGCAGAAAGGCACTCATTTCCCCATCTTTTGCCGTTTGGCTTTGGGCATGTAAAAACATCTTGACCCTGCCGTAATTGATAAGGTCGTAGGTTACGTTTTTGAAGGCAGCGCGGCTGTCGGTATCGCGCAATTCATCTACACACATCTGCAAAGATTGCTCATTGAGGCGTGCCTGTGTAATGGAAGTGGGGTCTATATCGCGCACAAAGCCGGGCGGCACTACATAGGGGATAATATTTTCACCCGAAGCCACGCCATTGCGCTCGATGCTGACGGTAGAAAGGCGAAAACCAGATTCATAAGGCTCGATGGGTAGGTCTAAATCGGGGTCGCGCAGGTCGGAAAAATAAGGTCGCCATTGCGCTCCTACTAATTGAAATTGTGCCATGCGCAGCACCACTGGCTGCTCCCATTCGGTCAGATAGAGGCGCATAAAGCGAATAGATTTGAAGCCCTCGATGCCGCCTATTTTATCCGAAAACTGCTGTATTGGTATTCTAAACTGATACCAACTCACCTGCTCGCCTGTTTCCTCGTGTGTAGTCGTAACTTTATCTACTACATAAGGATTTTCTTCCAAACGTCCGGGCGTAAGGTCGACTTTGTACTCGTAGTAGGCTTCGATGTCGTTGATGGTATTGTCCCTATTGAGGTCTTCATTGTCGGGAAAGACGCTATAAGCTGCCGTACCTGCATTGGCGGGGGAATTGTTTTCTAAGTTGTTGAAATTGAGATACCTACCCAATATTTTCTTGTTCTCTTGGTCGTATCGCTCATCTAAATAGTAGCGGAAATTGTCGTTGGAAGGGTCGAGTGAAATGCGTTGGAAGGCGGCAGGGTCTAATCGCGATTGTATGGTTTGAAGGTAGTCGGCAAAAAAGGCGCGTTCCTGTACGTCGTTAAGCCCATCTAACCCAACATCTTGCCTTTCTCTTGCGCCTTCGTCGGAAGAAAAGGCATTGAGTAGGAATTGCTGCCTTGTAGCTAACCCCCAAGCGGTGGTGTCTAATCGGGCAGCCAAGACTTCGTTTTCGTTGGCGGGCAAACCGTTCTCGAAATTGTGGCGTGTATCGGGAATGAGGTCTTCTGAAACGCTACCCAAATTGAAATACAGAGAGCCGCCTGTGGTATTGGGCGCACCTGCACCTTGTGGCGTTTCTACCCTTCCGTTGGGCGAATTGATGAAGGGGTCTAAAAGCCAAAATTCTATGTATTGGATATTGATTTTATCAAAATCGATGTCGGTAGTGATGCCCTTTGTAATCGCCCCAAAGTTGTCTTTCGGATTGCGCAACGTGCCATCGCGATTGAGGTCGGGATTGTAATTATACTGCCCTCTTTCAGAAGGGAAATAAGCCAAATTAAGCGTTCCTTCGGGGTTATTGAGCTGCTGGGCATCTCTGCCTTGGAAAATTTCATTGAAAGAGATGATGCGTGTGTAATGGTTGTTTTGGTCTTCGCGCGTGATATTGGGAGGCGGACTTTGTCCGAAGCCGCGATTAAAAAAGGCAGTAAAATCTACATTAAACCACGTCAGTTTGGCGCGTTTGTAGGCATAAGCAAGCGGATTGCCTTCATTGGCGCGAAAGCGCGTCGGGGTGCTACCCAAGACCCAAAGGGTAGGTTGGCGCGTGAGGTCGAAGGGAATTTCAGAAGTTTCGAAGTCGTCGATGTAAGAAGCCGCTTCGCCGCCTTGCCTTTTGATGAGCTTGTTTTCACCCGGAATCAGATGCGCAAATTCACCGCGCAAAGAAATGCTCGAAGGGGCTTTTGTATCGATACCCGGAATCTTATCCACTAAGCGCGTCAGCAGCCCCGATTGGCTTTGATAAGTAGAATGTAAGCCCCAGACGGTATTGCGGATAGGCTCTGTGCCAGTGGTTACGCGCGTGATGATAGGTCTTTCGTTTAGGTGCAAAAGCGTCGCACCTACTTTAAAATCTTTTGTAAAGTGATATTCGGCATCTAAACCCATCAGGTTGCGCGTTTGGAAACTGAAAAGGTCGGCTCTTTCGTATTGTATCAAAATATCTTTGCCCGAACTAAGAACGCCCTGATTCAAGATGCGCACCCTGCCCATTTGATAATCTACGGTAAAATCAGTACCCTCATTAAGCCTTGCGCCGCCTACGGTTACGCTTACCGAATTAGGGGAAATATTGATACCGGGTAGCATAATTTCGTTGTTGCTCGAACCCTGATAACTGCCTTTGAAAAAGAACTTGCTTTTATTGGCAAAAAGCACCGCATCGGCTTGTGTGCCGCGATACAATTCATCGAAGACATATTTATTGATAAACTGTATTTCCGAACGTTCATCAAAACGCGCCCTTAAATTCTGACCAAAAGGCTCTAAGGTAGGGAAAATAATTTGCCCTAATTGTGGATTGATGGTTACGCCTTCTACATAGTCAAAATTGCCATCAGGTTGAGGGTCTAAATTGGGGTTGAGGCGGTCTAAACCTGTAATTTGCACTAAGGGAATGTCTTTGGTGCGCTGCCCCTCGTGTAGGCTTGGGTTGTCCATGCCCGTTAGGTCGTCGCGATACACGATACGAAACTGAAAGCCCTCGCGCTGAAGTTGCGTCGTTTGCAGGGAGTAGATATTTTTCATCATCAAATCCCAAATGGGCAAATCCGTTCTTACGGTGGGCAAATTCAAAACTTTTAGCAAGACCACGTCACCATCTGCCGAATTTTGATAGTCTTCCGTTAGCTGTCCTACCTTAAAAACTTGCCCATTGTAGGTATATTCATAGGCTACTGCCAAAATTTCATCTGTGCGCAAAGGTTGAAGCAGGGAAATATAACCAAGTTGTGGGTGAAAACTAAACTCATTGGGTTTGAGCTTGCGAGCCGAGCGCAAAAACACATAGTCTGTGCCGTTTTCCAAGCGCAAAGGCGGACTTTGCAGCGCGTCCGAAATGGCGGTAGGCTCTTTGGGTAGGTCTTTGATTTGGGCAAAGAGTTCGTTGGCATTGTTTCCTGCCGCGCCTGCATTTCCATTCCAACGGCTTCTAAAAGGCTTTCCCTCGCCTAAATCTAAAAATCCTACAATATTGCGCTGCGATTCTGTGTCGTTGTTTCGATTGGTTACATAAATTTCTACGCGCGTGATATTCACACCCGAAGTAACGGTAGGCATCGTGCGCAAGGCATTTTCGTAATTATCGCGAAAAAAATGCCCTAAAAAATAGTGCCGATAGCCTTCGTATTGGTCGGCGCGAATTTCAAAGTTTTTGCTCTGTGCGCCATTGCGAATGGTGAGGGTTTCGGTTCTGCCCCTTTGATTTGAAAAAAGCGTATTTATCCAAAGTTTGCCAAAACGCAAGCGCGTAGAGATGCCAAAAAGATTCTGCCCTGCCGTAATAAGGGTATTATTAGATTGCATGCTCACATTGCCAAATTGTACGTTTTGCACAATATCCTGCTCATAGCCATTGTAGCCCTGATTGAACATGTTTTCGTACTGAAAGATGGCTTTTGTATCAAAATTAGAATTAAGATTGATTTTATCGCCAATCTTACCTGTAAGCCCCAACTGAATCCGCTGGTCGAAGTTGATGCCCCCATTGCGCTGCAAACGGACAGGAATGGCAGGATTATCTACGCGCTGCCATTTGCCCCCAAAATCTAACAAAACTGACCCTGTGGGCTGAATTTCTATCTTATTGCCGCCCAAAAGGGGACCTAAGGCACTGGGTAGCTCTACCTCAATCTTGGGGGTTCGCCCTGTGCTTACGTCGGTTTCCTTTTTGCCACTGCTGGCAATGTTGCGCTTGAAGAAGGCTTGCTCGTCTTGATAGCCCTTCCAAAGGCGATACTCCGCTACCGAAATGCTGCCTACTAAGTTTTTTTCGGCATCTTCGATGTAGTATTTCGTACCTGCCGAATCTAAGCGGAAGCGGTAATTTTTATAGATAGAATCGGGCATCTGCCAAAGCCAAGAGCTTCGCTCTACCTGCGTGCGAGGGTCGTTGAGAAAGCCGTCCCTTTGGTCGGGCAAAAGCTGACGGGCATCTTGCCTCTGGCTTGTATCGGGCAGCACATAGCGAACGGTATCGTACTGTGCAAAAAGAGCCGCAGGGCTACCTAACAGAAAAAAGCCGCCAATGCGCAGCACTTGAAAAAGAATAGAATAGAGAGAAAGGCTATGAGATTGCATAGCAAGACCGACAAAAGAGAATGTCCGCATGTAAAAAGACTACTTAAAACAAGACCAACTTCGATAGAGAAGTCTATCCTGCCGAGAAAAAGGGTATAAAATTGAATATGCCACGCCTCGACCCTATCAAACCGCCCTGCCGCCTACAAAAGCCAGACCTTCGAGGGTTGGGGCTTATCGATTTTGGGTTCGTGTTCGGAAAGGAAATAGAAAAGACGCAAAGTAGAAGTTTATGCCATAAGCAATAGACAGAGAGGAATACAGAAAGGCAAAGGTAGCAATTTTACAATTTTAAATAAAAAAACGCCAAATTCAGTACCAGCAAAGCGGCTCAAAGGTTGGGTCTTGTTGGAAATTGCCGTTGTAATTAGTGAGTAGAATTTAGAATAGTTTTTGGGTGCTAAACCCCAAGCACTTTAACGCTTAGGGTTTTCAGATAGGGGATTTTTGTCTTAGAAAAAGCAAGTCAGGGCTGCAAATATTGAAAAAAAATCTCAAACCTGCAAATTTTAGCTTTCTCAAAAAGAGGTTTGCCAAAAAATAGGGTTTATTTTTCGACTGCTTGCTTTTATTTTTTTAGGAAAGCCCCACAATTTCGCCCGCTATGATGTCCATAAAGAGTGCCTGCGGCACTTTGGGAAGCCCCGGCATGCGCATGATATTCCCCGCCACAGCCACGATAAAGCCCGCCCCATTATTTAGGATAAGGTCTTCGATGTGTAGCTCGAAATCTTGTGCTACGCCTAATTGAGTGGGGTCGTCGGAAAAAGAGTATTGCGTCTTGGCAATGCAGACGGGTAATTTTTCTACTTCCCATTCTTTGCCCCATTTCTGTATTTTTTGTAGCGATTTTTTGGCTTTTTCGCTCAAAATGATGCCCTTTCCACGATAGATTTGAGTCGTGATTTTGTGTAATTTCGTCGGAATGTCGTCTTCCAAATCATAAGTAAAATGCAGGGGTGCGGCAGGTTTTTCAGCTATCGTATCTAATACTTTCTGCGCCAATTCCATAGCCCCTGCGCTTCCCTTTGAAAAAGAATCGTTCAGGGCAAAGGCTATGCCCTGCGCCTGCGCCCACTTTTCGAGGTAGGCAATTTCGGCTTCGGTATCGAAATGGTATTGATTAAAAGCCATCACAACCGATTGCCCGAAGGCTTGCAAGTTTTCCACATGCCTTTTTACATTTTCTAAGCCCTTTTCCAAGCCCTGCAAAGACGGCATCTTGATTTGGCTTTCAGGCACGCCCCCATGCAGTTTTAAAGCCTGTGAGGTTACGACCAAAACCGTCACCTTTGGAGCAAGCCCCGCCTTTCTGCACTTGATATTAAAGAATTTTTCCGCACCCAAGTCTGCCCCAAAACCTGCTTCGGTAATGACATAGTCGCCAAAACTAAGGGCTAATTTTGTAGCCAAAACGGTATTGCAGCCGTGTGCAATATTGGCAAAAGGACCGCCATGCACAAAGGCAGGCGTATTTTCTGTGGTTTGCACCAAATTGGGGTGAATGGCATTTTTGAGCAAGACCAAAATCGCACCCGTAACACCTAAGTCCTGCACCGTAAAGGGCTGATTTTGAAAGGTATAACCCAAGACGATACGGGCTATTTTTTGGCGCAAATCGTCCAGACTTTCTGCCAAGCAAAGAATCGCCATCAATTCAGACGCAGGCGTAATATCAAAGCCCGTTTCCTGTGGTAAGCCATTGGCATTGCCACCCAAACCCGACACCATAAAGCGCAAAGAGCGGTCATTGACATCTAAAACACGCTTCCAAACAATTTCTTTGAGGGCTTTTTCAGTCCCACGATTCTGATATTGATAGTTGTCTAAAAGAGCTGCTATCATGTTGTGCGCCGAAGTAATGGCGTGAAAATCGCCTGTAAAATGCAGGTTGATGTCCTCCATTGGTAGCACCTGCGCATAACCGCCGCCTGCTGCGCCGCCTTTCATGCCAAAACAAGGACCCAACGAGGGTTCGCGTAGGGCGACAAGTGCCTTTTTGCCCTCTGGCGCAAGGAGTTTGGAAAGCCCTAAGGCAAGCCCCACCGAAGTTGTCGTCTTGCCGATACCTGCTTTGGTAGGCGTAATGGCGGTAACTAAAATAAGATTGTTTTGTGCAATTTGGGCAGGCGCAATCAGCGAATAAGGCACTTTGGCGATATGTTTCCCATAAGGAATAAGTGCCTCTGCGTCTATGCCCAGCGTAGTGGCAATATCTTGAATGGCTTGCAGGGGCGTTTGGCGTGCAATTTCGATGTCTGTTTTCATGGGTCTAATCAAAAGAATGAGAGGACGTGAGAAGTGGTGAATAAGTAGGCGATACCCTGCAAAGTTCGACAAAATTTGAATAGCCACAAGGGTTTGCGCTTTTTACGTGATTACCTATTACAAGTAATTTAGTAGTCAAAACATTGCCCAAATGATTAGATAAATCGTACTGTTTTTTACCTAAAATGCGATTTTTCTTTTTGTTTTCCTTGCCTTTGAGCGCACCCAAACGACCCCCGTTGGGCGTAGTCTCCGACTACGACCTATCAGTGCGGCAAATCTTTGATTTGCGTTGTAAGATACTGCAAAAATAGCAAAAAACAAGTACAAAATGCTATTTTGTCTATGTTTTAATAGTAGCAGCCCTGCAAA